>CAZNEU010000404.1:0-2284 GCA_964571915.1 uncultured Phycisphaeraceae bacterium | reverse complement strand
CCGTGGAGGGCATCGGAGTGGTAGTAGATGGTGGGGCTGATGAAGGGGAGGAAGGCGGGGCCGCCCAGGGCCTTCTTGACCCACATGATGAGTTGGGGCTTGTTCTTCCAGGTGGCGTCGTCGCGGATGTCATCGGTGAGGAGGACGCCGAGTTCACGCACGGTGTCGAGTTGGTTGTAGGCCTGGCCGCCGGCGGCGTTGGCGCTGTCCTGCACCTTGCGGCCACCGAAGGAGAAGTCGAAGTCGACCACGCAGATGAGGTAGTCGGGCTGGGCCTTCCTGGCATCGTCGAGCACGCGCTTGAGCGGCGTGCCGGAGACCACGCGCCCGATCTCACCCTTCATCGGGATCACATAGACGGACTTGGCTTCGATTTTTTCCACGGCCTCCGTCGGGGTGGCGGGCTGGATGGGTGCCGGGGCCGCGGCGGGTGCCTGGGCGCTGGCCGTGCTGGCGATCAGGAAGGCGACGGTGGCGGCGGAGAGGGTGAGGATGCGGCGTGTGTTCATGAGTCGAGACTCCTCGGGGGACGGGCGAGCCGGTGGGGAACCAGCCAAGGCGAGCCTGCACGGCTGGATTCGCTCCCGCCGCGCGAAGAGATGGACCGATCGCCCGAACTTTAGACGCTCAGGCGGCGTGCGAGTTCCATTCCGGCGGCGTGGGAGGTGATACGGCCTTCGAGTTGGGCATCGTAAAGGGCATCGAGACGGGCCTTGAAGGCCGGGCCGGGTACCAAACCGATACCGATCAGATCGTCCCCGGTGATAAGCGGTTCGGGTGCCGGTGGCGGGTGCGGGTAGGGGTGGGGGTGGAGGGGAATGGCCAGTTCGGCCAGGCGTGCGGCGATGGCGGCGGCGGTGGGGCCGTGGGCGGGCACGAGCGTGGCGAGCGCGGAGGGGAAGGCGGGGTGGTGGGCGGTGCGTTTTTGGGCCTCGATGGAAAGGTCGGCCCAGTTCACGAGCAGGCGGGCGCGGATGATGAACGTGCCGGTGAGGAGCGCGGCATCGGCGTTCGAGAGACACAGGGCGGCACGGAGGCGGGACACGGCCGCGTTGATGTGGGCTTCGGAGAGGAGGGTTGAGGGCGAGGGCGTGCGGTCGAGGGTCCACGCGGCGAGCGCGGTGGCGAAGGGCACGCCCGCGGGGAGCGCGGCGAGGGTGGGCGTGGGCGCGGGGCTGTGCGGCTGGTTGAGCACGGGAGCATCGAGCGTGAGCGACTGGATGAGTTGTGCCGCGCACGTGCGCGCGGGGGGCGGTTGCTCGAACATGCGGCGGAGTTCATCGCCGATGCGTTCTTTGCTGACCCCCGCCAGGTGCGCGGCGTGGGCGCGGATGGCGGCGGCGGTGGCGGGCTCGATGGCGAAGTTCAGGCGGGCGGCGAAGCGCACGGCCCGCAGGGCGCGCAGGTGGTCTTCGGCGAGGCGGGCATCAGGGTTGCCGACGGCGCGGATGAGTTTGGCGCGGAGGTCGGCCACGCCGCCGACGAGGTCGATGACGCGGCCCCGCACGCCCGCGGCACGCTCGTCTTCGCCGGGGGCCTCGAGCGGGTCGAGGAAGAGGGCGTTGATGGTGAAGTCGCGGCGGGCGGCATCGGCGGGGGCATCGGCGAAGACCACGGAGTCGGGCCGGCGGTTGTCGGCGTAGGGGCCGTCGGACCGGAAGGTGGCGACCTCGACGGTGATGAGGGGCGGGCGTTGGCCGGCGGGTGTGGCGGCGGCGGGCGGAGCCTCGACATGGACGAGGGTGACGCCGAAGGCCGCGCCGACGTGGTTGGTGCGTGGGAAGAGGGAGCGGACGCGCTCGGGTGTCGCGCTCGTAGCGATGTCGTAATCGGTGGGGCGGCGGCCCAGGAGTTCATCGCGCACACAGCCCCCGGCGAAGTAGGCGGTGTGGCCGGCAGCGCGCAGCGTGCGCACCACCGCGGTGGCGGCGGCGCGGGCGAGAGCGGGATCAGCGGCGGGGGGGGTGCCCACGGGGGAGAGGGTACCGCGCGTTCAGCGGGCCTTGCGGGCGCGGCACTCATCGAGGAAATCGACGGCCCGGCGGAGGTGGGGGATGACGATGGAGCCGCCGACGATCAGGCCCACGTCGAGGGTCTCCCATATCTGCTCGTCGGTGCAGCCCTCGGCCACGCAGCGGTCGACGTGGTAGGCCACGCAGTCGTCGCAGCGGAGCACGAGGGAGGCGACCAGGCCGAGGAGTTCCTTGGTGGGCACGTCGAGGGCGCCGGCCTTGTAGGTGGCGGTGTCCAGGGCGAAGAAACGGCGTGTGTTGAGCGTGCCGGA
>CAZNEU010000403.1:0-4400 GCA_964571915.1 uncultured Phycisphaeraceae bacterium | reverse complement strand
GCTCGGTGGCACGAGTGGCACGGGTCCACATCTGGAAAGATCAGGAGCGCGCTGCGCTCCGCGCCGAACTCGATGCCGCGTATTTCCATCTTTACGGTGTGGAACGCGAGGATGCCGAGTACATGCTCAGCACCTTCACCGCTGCCGGCTTCATCAAGCCCGACGAACGCACCGAAGGCGGCCCCTCCTGGCACCGCGGCTCAGTCGGCGAAGCCATCCTCGCCGCCTTCGACATCCTCGCGGCCCGCAGCCTGTAGCCTGTAGCCGCCCTTCACACGTTCCCGCGCCCACCCTCTCGCGCTATATCCTCCCCCCATGCCCCTCTCCCCCCGCCGCCGCGCCCACGCGCTCCTCCTCCCTCTCCTCCTCCTCGTTGCCGCCTGCGCTTCCCCGCCGCGCACGCCCGCGCCCACTTCACCCGCCTCATCCCCTACCGCGGCCACATCCGCCGCACCCGCGCAGCCCGCACCAAACTACCTCGCCCCCGCCAACTTTGACCTTCTCGCGCACCTCCCCCCTCCCCCCGCCAACGACTCTGCCCTCACCCGCGCCGAGATCGAACTCGTCCTCACGCTTCAGCGTGAAGCCACCCCCGCGGCCATCGCCCGGGCCAAGATCGAAGAGAACATGACCTCCGCCATCTTCGCCGATGTGCTCGGCCCGAACTTCAACGACAAGGCGCTGCCGAAAACCGCCGCGTTCCTCAGGGCCGCCACCGCCGACGCTTCCACGATCTACAACGCCGCCAAGGACCACTTCAAGCGCCCCCGCCCGCCCAGCATCGACCGGCGCGTGAACCCGCACGAAGAGCCGCACCCCGGTTGCGGCTACCCCAGCGGGAACAGCACGCGCGCCATGCTGTGGGCCACGCTTCTGGCCGAGATGTTGCCCGAGAAACGCAACGAACTCCGGGCCCGCGCCGCCGCGGCCGCCTACAGCCGCATCGTGCTGGGCGTTCACTTTCCCAGCGACGTGGCGGCGGGCCTGGCCGGCGGCGAGGCCATCGGCCGGGCCGTCATCGCGTCGCCGCGTGCCAAGGCCGCGCTGGAGGATGCGCGGCGGGAACTGCGGGCGGCGTTCACTCCCGCGGCTTCCAGCCCGTGATCGGGTTCCGCACCACCAAGCCCGGAAACCGCGAGAAGTCGCGGTCAACCGTGAGCAACTCCGCCACGCCGTGCGCCAGGCAGATCGCGGCGATGCGTGCGTCGTGCGCCATGGGCCCGGCCACGCGCCCGGCCAGCAGCAAGGCTCGCGCACGGGCCCACGCCGCGCCGTCGTCGCCCTCCACAACCAGGGTCGGCGACTCCATCCACGCCTCCACCTGCGCCAGCGCCTGCGCCATCGTGCTCGGCGGCTTGTAGATGCGCGCGTGCGTGGCCACCGCCAGAAACTCATACACGCACGGCCACGGGATCATCCACGGCCCTCGCCCGCCGGCCAGGGCGGCGATCGTCTCACGGGCCATGTCATGCAGCGGCGAATCCGCGCGGTGGGCGTACACCAGCAGATTGGTGTCGACCGCGATCACGACACGGTCCCGCCGCGCCCGTCATACACACGCTCCCGAATCTCGTTCCACGAACCGTCTCGCAGCGTCGAATCGAGCCCCTGCCCACCCACAGAAGCATCCCGCAGCACAAACCTGGAGCCCGGCGAGCCTTCGCGCGGGCTGGCCAAGAACCGCCGCAGGGCGCTGTCCACCAACGCCCGCAGCGTGGTCCCCTCACGCGCGGCGAGCGCCCGCAATCGGTTGAACACCGGGTCGGCAATGTCAATGGTCGTTTTCATACGGTTCTAGGGAAGTATACACCCATATTCCCATATCGTCGAGAAGAATGCCACGGCACAGGCACGCACTGCGAAACGCCGGCTCGCTCCGCCCCTACAATCCGTCGGACCACCCCGCCTCAACCGCGCGGGCACATTCCGTAACCACGAACGCCGCTGCTCAGCCCTAAAGGACACCGTATGGCCCTTCGTTCCACTGCCCTTCGTGTTCTCCCTGCCTGCATCGCCGCCGCTGCGGGCCTGACTCTCCCACTGGCGGCCCTCGCCCTGCCCGCCGTCATGGACCGCGTTCCGCCGGATGCGATGGTCTCCATCACCATCCCCAACTTCGAGAAACTCCAGAAAGATGTCGCGGGCATCGCCACGCTCGTGGGCGCACCGCCCCAGGCCGTGGACAGCCTCATGCTCATGACCGGCATCGAGAAGGGCCTGAGGAAGGACGGTGCCGTCGTCCTCGTGGTCATGGCGATCGACCCCAAAGACCACGGCGCGGCCGAGGCTCCCATGTACGTCCTCGTCCCCACCACCGATTACGCCGCGCTCGTCGGCAACTTCGGCGTGGCGCCCGCAGGGGGCGACACACTCGACTCGCTCATGATTCAGGAAGAAGAGGTCTTCGCCAAGAATCTGGGCGATGGCTATGCCGCGCTCGCGCCCTCCAGGGCCGTGCTTGAGAAGGTGAGCGGCAAGGGGGGCAACCTCGCGGCCCACCAGGCCCTCGCCGGGCCCGTCGGCAACGCGCTGGCCGACCGCTCCGGCCTCTCGATCATCGTGAACATGGCCCTCGTGCGGCCCCTGCTCGAAGAGGGCATCAAGAAACAACTCGAAGAGATGGACGGCATGATGGCCGCCGGACCCGCCGGAGCCAACATCAAGGCGATCGAGGCGCTGAGCAGGCAGTTCATCGATCAATCTCGCTGCGCCGTCTTCGGCACCAGCATCGACGGCCTGGGCATCGGCCTCGATATGGCCCTCACCTTCAACGAGGGCAGCACCTTGGCCTTGGCGTGCGCCATGGGCGGGGCCTCAACCCCGTTCATCTCCAAACTCCCCGCCATGCCCTACCTCGCGGTGCTGGCGATGGACACCGCCAACCCGAAGGTCCGCGCCTTCATGCAAGAACTCGCCGCGCTCCAGCCCAAGCCCGAAGGCGCCCCCGGCCTCATGGCCAAACTCTCCGCTCAGGCCAACGAAAAAATCGATGCCCACGCCCTCATCGTCGGTGTCTCGCCCGCGGGCCTCATGGGCGGCATCCTCACCAACGCCGCCGCCTTCACCGCCACCAAAGACCCCGCGGCCGTTGCCATGCTCCCCAAGGCCACGCTCGAAGCACTCACGGCCGAGAAACTCGGCACCGGCAAGTTTGAGGAGGCCGACATCGGCGGCACGAAGGTGTACGCCTACGAGATGCTCCTCGCGGCGGACCCGGGCAACCCCTTTGCCGCGCAGGGCATGATGATGGTGTTCGGCCCCGCGGGCGGGCCCAACGGCTACCTCGCCGCGGTCGATGGCGGCGTGGTGCAGACCTACAGCAAGAACCAGGCGCTGATGACCGCCGCCCTGGCCGCGGCCAAGGGCGAGGGCACGCTCGCGGGCGACAAACTCATCCAGCAGGTGGGCGAGAAACTTCCGCCCAATCGCGTGGCCGAGATGTACCTGGGCAGCAAGGGCATTCTCGACACGCTGCTGCCCATGATGGCGATGTTCATGGGCGTGCAGGTGGCGGTGGATGTGCCCCCCACCCTCCCGCCCATCGGCCTGGCCCTGGCCCCCAAAGAGGGGGCACTCCAGGCATCGATTTACGTCCCCTCGCCGGTTATCAAGACCCTTGCCGAGGTTGCCAGGCAGGTGCAAGGCCCCGGCGGCGAACCTGTGGATAAACCGGGTACCCCCAAGAAGGGGGCTGGACAGCCCAGATTCTGATGGTATACTGAAAATGTCCGGTTTGGGCCGATAGCCGTTCTGGACACGCTGAGACGGGTGTTGTTATCTGACCCGCAGGCTGTTACACGCAGGACCTTGGACTGAGGACCGAGCACTCAGGACTGCATGTATTTTGCACCCCCCCCTGAGGCCTCGCTGGCGTTTCGCCGCGGGGCCTCTTTGTTTGGGCACGCATATCACTGGGTGATGGTGCGAGTGTCAAACGGGCGCAGTCTCTTGAGGTAACGAAAGATCTCGTCCGCCACCAATCGGCTGGCAATGTCGCTGCCTTGTGTATCGCTGCGCGACCGCGGTATGGTGAGCGCCACCAGCCACTGAGGTTCGCGCTGCCACAGTGCGCGCACCGGCTTGAGAGGGAGCAGCAGTGCGTCCTTGGAACGCTGGGTAGCGTTCGGCACCAAAGCAGGATCGGCGTAACCGATCCCGGTTCCAGCAATCACCATGATGGTGGCCTCGTTCCATGCCGCCCCGGTTGACTCGCCCATGACGTTGACGAGACGTACGGTGGCCGCACCGCGGAACACACCCTTGACCGACAGTTTCGCCTCGCCAGCGTGAATGTCGGTGCGCGTAATGACCACCCCCGCCGTCGTGGCAGCCTGCCCGATGGCCACGAACGCCGCGGCGATGATGCGCTCGGCCACGCCGCCCACGATGAAGCGGTTCTC
>CAZNEU010000402.1:0-6190 GCA_964571915.1 uncultured Phycisphaeraceae bacterium | reverse complement strand
CCGCCGGCGATGCCGTTACCCGAAGGGAGCGATGCGGGGCTGGTGGGCACAAGCACCTCGCCGTCAAGGGCCTGCCCGCCCGTGGTGGCCGCGACGGCCGCGGCGATGTTGAGCGTGTACGCCCCCGACACCAGGGGTGCCGCCGTCGTGAGGCGGGCGCGCTGATCGACCGCCGAGTACGTCAGCGTAACGGGCACGTTGCCCGACGGGCCCGTGAGCGTGTAGTGCGCCTGCGTGGTGTTCACGGGAGCGCTGAAGTACACGTCCACCTGCTGCGTCGCGTCCTCAAACGCCAAGGCCGTGCCCGGGTCGGGCACCGTCTGCACCACCTTGGGCGGGCCCACGGGCATGGCCTCGCTCACCTTGCTGCTGGCGAGAATCCAGTCGTCCGGGTCGAGCGTCAGGGCCGTTACGGTGTTGGCCACTGGCACGCAGTAAAACTGCGACGCGGCCTGCGTGTTGTTCACCACCACCAGCGACAAGGCGCCCCCCTGCGTGAGGCGCACGTCGATGGGCATCTCGAACTTGCCGCCCGAGCCGTGTGCCGCGCTCTGCGTCTGCCGCACGTGGAAGCGGGCGTACTTCCGGCCGTTGACGGTGATGGTGTCGAAGCCGCTGGCGTAGGCCGCCTCGCCGGTTCCGTACACCCACTGGTTGAAGAACTGCGTGAGACTGGTGCCCACCACACCCTCGGCCACGGCCCGGAAGTCGTCGGTGGCGGCGGCGGAGCCCTCGTACGCGCCCCGGTACGCGGTGAGAATGTCGAAAAAGGACGCGTCGCCGACGACGTGGCGGAGCATGTGCAGCACCCAGCCGGCCTTGTAGTAACTCGTGGAGGTCTGGAAGATGCGGTTGGGGTTGGTGGTGTCAAACACATAGACCGTGCCGGAGTTGGCCCCCGGCCGACGCGCGGCCATGGCCGACTTGAGCGCGGGCAGACCCGTGGAACCCATCTTCTTCTCAAACCACAGGGCCTCGGAGTAGGTGGCGAAGCCCTCGTTGAGCCAGATGTCATTCCAGAACTTGCACGTAACGTCGTTGCCCCACCACTGGTGGGCGAGTTCATGCACGGTGACGAACTCGATGAAGACCCCTTGGCCGGTCATCGTCTGGTGTTCCATGCCGCCGCCGAACTGGAACTGGTACATGCCGTACTTCTCGGAGGCGAAGGGGTAGTTGCCATAGAGGCCGCTGTACAGGTCGAGGGCGGGGACGCAGATCTCCCAGTTGGCACGGTTGGCGGGTGTGTCGCTGGCGGGCCACAGGTAGAAATCAACCGGCATGGTGGCCCCGCCGCCGCCGGGGATGGTCCACGGCACCGTCCACGAGTTGAAGACCGTGGTGGCAAAGCAGGCGAGATAGGTGGAGAGCGGGATGTTGGTCTGCCAGCGGTAGCGCTTGCGGCCGCCGCTGAGCACATCCACGCCCTGCAGCACGCCGTTGGAGATGGTGCTGAGCGTGCCCGGGGCGGTGATGCTCATCGACATCGTGAACTTGTCGGAGTTGTCGCCGGGCTGGCCGAAGTCGCCGTCTTTGGCGGGCCACCACGTGTACGCGAAGTACGGCTCGCTGAGCGTGGCCACCAGCGGCAGGCCGTTCTGGGTCGTGAACTCGATGGACCCGAAGCCGCGGCTGATGGCCTCGCCGTTGTACGCGATGGAGAGGGTGAAGACCTCGTTGGCGGCATACGCACGGTCCAGCGTGATCACGCGCGTCGTCGTGCTCGGCGCAGCGATGTTGCTCAGCGCCCACGCGGCTCCGTTGAGCGTGAGGCCTGTAACCACGAACTGCGAACGCAGGCGCACCGTGAACTGGTTGGTGCCGGGCGTAACCACCCGCACCGTGTACGCGCACGTGCCGGTCAGGTTCTTGTTGATGGACGGGTTGAACTCCAGGTCCAGCACCACGCTCTGCAGGTCGGTCGCCTGCAGCGCCTCCTGCTGGCTCAGGCCCGCGAACGGATCGTCTTCTTCAATCGCATCCCCCTGGGCCAGTCGCAGACGCAGCGCGGCCTGCTTGCCGCAACCGGCGATGTCGCACTCATGCCGCTGGAAGCCCACGGCGTTCTGCGAAGCGATCAGGCAGTCGTCATGCACCGTGATGTCGCTCGGGTCCGCGCTCAGGCCACCCGCGGCCAGGGCGGACCCGCACAAAGCCAGAACCGTCGCGCAGCGGGTTCGGTCGTCCATTCGATTGGCCATGGTTGAAACCTACCACATGGTGGGCGGAATGCCTGAAGATACGCGGCCAATGTTACCCAGAGTCGCACTTTCACGGCACAATCGGCGGAAATCCCCGGTTTTGGCGGGGGTGCCCGGCGCGCTCGCGCGGCTGCGCTTGCCTAACTTCTAGCGAAAGACGAGCACGCGGGGTGAGAGCAGCAGCACGGGCTCTCTGTGAATCTGCAGGAGAGAGCCGGCCGACTGCCGGATGGTCGCCGCGGCACCGGGGCCGACCGCCTCATCGAGCACTGCGGCCAGAGGCTCGAACGCGCCCGGGCCGCTTGCGGCCCGCGGCGGAGCGGCCGCGCTCATGCCAAAGCCGTCAAGCAGGTCTTCGAGCATCTCGTCCAGGCCCTTTGGCGCCGGGTAATCGAACACGTCAAAGGAACCGTCGGCAAGGTGCAGGTCCGCGGCCATGTCGGTGAGGGCGCTGTCCAGCCCGCCGAGTTTGTCGGCCATGTTCAGGGCGATGGCCTTCTCGCCCACGAAGAGACGCCCTTCGGCGGTTTGGGCGAGGTCGATGCCCTTGCGGCCTGCGGTGACACGCCCCGCGAAGAGGTCGTAGACCTGCTTCATTTTCTCGCGGACCAAGGCCTTCTCGGCCGCGTTCCAGGCGGCGCCGGAGGCGGCCATCATGGCCCGTGGACCCCGCCCGCGGCCCACCGTGTTCACCTTGAACTTCTCGTAGAGGCCGCCCAGGGCCATCTTGCCCCCCACCACGCCGATGGAGCCGACGATGCTGGAGGGGGTGACGTACACCTTGTCGCCGGCGACCGCGATGTAGTAGCCGCCGCTGGCCGCCATGGAGCCGACGCTGACCCACACGGGCTTGCCCGCCGCGGCCACGCGGCGCACGCCCCGCCAGATCACCTCGCTGGCGATGGCAGAACCGCCGGGTGAGTCGATGCGGACGACCAGGCCCTTGACCAGCGCGTTGTCCTCGATCTCGCTGAGGGCGCGGCGGATGGTGAGACTGCCGACCGAGGCTCCGCCGCCGAGGAATCCGCCGTTGGTGGAGTCGCCGTCGATGATCGGCCCGTCGATATGGAGCACGGCGATGGTGGAACGCTTGGGCTTGCGCTCCTGCCTGTTCATGAGCATGGAAAAGAGCGCGAAGGGGTTGGACGTGTCGATGGACGGGCCGGTGCCGGTGCCCATCAAGTCGTCGCGCCACTCGACCTTCCTTCCGTAAAGCGTGCCCAGGTGCGCGTCGAGATCGGGCAGGTCAAGAACCGTGTCCACCAGGCCCGCCTTGCGGGCATCCTCCGCCAGGGCCTCCCACGCCACCTGCATGGCGCTGTCGAGTTTCGCATCGTCCATCCTGCGGCCGGCCTTGATCCGCTCACGCACCACGCCGTACATGCCGTCGAGCAGTTGGTCGATGTTCTGGCTCCAGGCCGGGCTGGGCTTGGAGTTCACCATCGTCTCCTCGGCCCCTTTGTAGTCGCCGATCTGCACATAGTCGGCCTTGATGCCCGCCCACGCGAGCGTGTCGGCGAGGTACATCTCCTCCATGTAGATGCCGGGGAGCGAGACCGCGCCGCCCGCCTGGGCGATGACGTCGTCGGTGTACGAACCCAGCAGCAGTTCGGGGGTGCGGTAGACGTAGGAATAGAGGTGAACCTTCTTGCCCGCGGCCCGCACGCGTTGGATCGCGGCGCCGAGTTCTTCGACCTGGGAGGCCTTGAGTTGGGCATCCTTGAGTTTGATGAGCACGCCCGCGAGGTCGGCATCTCGCGCGGCCTGATCCAGGGCGGCGGTGTAGGCGCGCAGCGTGGTGCCGCCCTTGCGCACGCCACCCAGCCCCGCGACGGCGTGCCGCTCGGGCACGGTGCCCTCGATCTCGATCACGCCGATGACGGCCCTGTCCGGCGCGGCCAAGGCCGGCTGCCCGCACGCCCCAAGGGCAAGAGCAAAGGCGGCCAGGTGGCAGACGGTCGTGCGGATGATGCTCATGTGGGAAACTCCAGGCAGCCCGAGGGCGGGAGCCACGGGTGCGGCGCAAAGGTATACCGACGTGAGCCCGCGTGGTCGCGGGGCGTGCCGCCGACGGGCGGCGTTCTTAGAGTTTGGCGAGTTCGGCCTCAGGGATATCGAAGTTGGCGAAAGCCTTCTGCACGTCGTCGTTGTCGTCGATCGCGTCCATGAGTTGCAGGACCCGGCTGGCCGCCGCACCGCTCACTTGCACAACGCTGGTCGGGATGAGTTCAATCCGGGCCTCCTTGACGGTGAAGGCGGCGGCCTCGAGCGCCGTGCGGACGGCGTGCAAGTCGCCGGGGCGCGTGAGCACGATCCAGCGGCCCGGCTGGTCGGTGTCGGGCTGAACATCGTCCGCCCCGGCGGCCACGGCGGCCTCGAACAACGCATCGCCCGCGGGGTGCGGCGGTGCGGGGGCCTCGATCACCACGCGCCCCTTGGTATCGAACTGGTGGGCCACGCAGCCGCTGGTGCCGAGTTTGCCGTCATGGTCGCCGAAGATCAGGCGCAGGTCCGCGGCGGTGCGCGTGCGGTTGTTGGTCAGGGCATCGCAGATGATGGCCACACCGCCGGGGCCGTAGCCCTCGTAGCGCACGTTCTCCCACGTCTCATCGCCGATCTCGCCCGAGCCCTTCTTGATGGCCCGCTCGATGGTGTCTCTGGGCACGTTCTCGTAGCGTGCCTCGTCGATGGCGTAGCGGAGGGTGAGATTGGTGGACGCAACGGCCCCCCCGTTGCGTGCCGCAACCATGATGGCCTTGACGCACTTGGACCAGGCCTTGCCGCGCTTGGCATCGGAGATGGCCTTCTTGTGCTTGATGTTGTGCCAGCGACTGTGTCCGGCCACGGCGATGTGCTCCGTATTCAGTTGCGTGCCCGGCGCGGGCGGGGGCTGCGTTTGACGGGCGTGGCCTTGGCGCGCCGGGCGCTGGCCGCGCGTTTGGCCGGCGCGGTTGCAGGAGCGGGCCGTGGCGCACGCGCCAGTGCCGGCTTGCGGGCCTTCACCACGGGCGTGGCGCTCTGGTCTGCCCAAGCCTGAATCAGGCGGTAGGCCTCCGGCAGTTCGCTGGCGCGGAGTGCGCGTTCCAGCCACGCGGCAGATTCTTCGAGCGAGTCCTCCGCCTCCAGCACGCCCGCGTGAACGAGCAGCAGGCGGAGCCGATCGTCGAGCGGGAAGGCGTGGCCCCCGAGGGAAAGCAGCATGACCCGGGCGCTCACGTACGGGGGCACGACCTGGTAGTCGGCAGCCTGCCCGGCACCGTTCACGGGGGGTTGACGCCCCAGGGATTCGAGGAAGGCGCGGGCCTCGCGCTTGCCGCGCTCGGTCAGGTGCGCAAGGCGCAGGCAGTGCTCGTGGCGGTACAGGCCGTGGAGGGCCTGCCTGATGCGGACGGCGCGGTCGGCGGCACGCGGGAAGGAGGGGCCAAGGACGGCGGCCACCTCCTCGGGCAGAAAGACACGGAACTCGTTGAGATCGACCACCGCATCATCCACCCGGCGCAGCGCGGCCTCGGCCTTCGTGGTGGTACACTCCCACGCGAGAAAGGAGCGCAGGAACTCGCGCAGAACCGGGTCCTGATCGGCGGGGCCGGGGGCCGCCGGGGCCGCGACTTCGGTGGGCCTGGTGCGCAGCCGCGCCAGCAGCACGCCGAGTTTCTTGGTCCGTTCCCGCGACATCCTCATCTCCAAGCGGTCGCCGGGAACGGTCCCCGGTGCGTGCGTTCAGTCATTGTTCTCTGCCGGAGGGGGCCCGTCGAGCCCGGCATCGGCCGATTCAGGCGTGCCCTCATCACCAGCGGCAAGGCCCTTGGCCTCGCGCTCGGCGGCCACCTTCGAGAGAGCCTCGATGATGCCGGCCTGGCGCTTGGGGCCGCGGTCGATGCGGAACAAGAGCGTGGGGAGGCGTGCCGTGTCGATGCGGTTGCCGACCTCGCGCCGGATGAAGCCCGCCGAGTGCTTGAGACCGCCGAGCACCTTGGCCTCGCTCTTCT
>CAZNEU010000401.1:0-8772 GCA_964571915.1 uncultured Phycisphaeraceae bacterium | reverse complement strand
CGACGGGCGCGGCGGGCGCGGCGGGCGGGGGGGCGGCTTGATCGTGCTCGTTGCTCATAAGACGACTCGCGGCGGGTAGAGGGTCACTTGGCCAGCACGCCGATGGACTGGAAAACTGTTTTGAAGAAATAGTCGAACGCGAAGAGCGCGACCGAGATGAGCACGCACGCCCCGATGACCACCAGCGTGGAGCCGCGGATCTCTCTGAACGTGGACCAGTTGACCTTCTTCATCTCAAAGTCGGTGGCGATGAGGAACTCGACGGTTCGGGGGCGCACGCCGGCCAGCCAATAGGCCAGGATCGCACCGGCGACGATCACGACGGCGGCGAGGCCGCCCTTGATGTAGAGCGGCTCCACGGCGGGGATGGCGTTGCGACTGACCACGGTGGCGACCAAGGGGGCAGGGCCCCTGACGGCCACGGTCTCACCCACGTCGCGGTCGGGGGCGAGGGTGATCTGGTGGATGCGGACGGACTGCTCGTCGGGCTTGTAGGTCTGGACGACGGCGGAGCCGATGACGGGCTGGGAGGAGGCGCGGTCGGCCGCGCCGATGAGGTCGAGTTTCTGGCCCGGCCCGGGCTCGCCGGAAAGGGCCCGCAGGCCGAAGGTCCACACGCTCTTGGGGAGCCGGTCGGCGATGATCTCGCCCTGCTGCCAGAGCCACGCGGCGGTGGCGACGGTGATGAGGCCCACCAGGCACGCCGTCATGACGCGAACCCAGTAGCCTTGACCTGGTTTGTAAAGTCCGAGTGCCATAAGAGAGCAGTCAGCGGTGAGCGGTTGGCCGTGAGCCGGAAAGGAACGCGAGAGGCGAGGCTTGAGGCATGAGGCTTGAGGCGTGAGGCTTGAGGTTTACCGGCCTTGCACCAGTGCCCGATGCCCGGTGCCCAGTGCCTTCTTCTGACCCAAGCACGCCGGGAGGGAATCGAACCCGCAACCTGCGGATTTGGAATCCGCTGCTCTACCAGATTGAGCTACCGGCGTGTCGAAGGGGACAGCGGACAGGGCCTAGGTGCCAGCCGAAATGCGCACGGCTGTCCCCTGTTCCCTGACCCCTGTTCACTTCCTCTTGATCTTGTGCAGCGTGTGCTTGCGCACGCGCGGCGAGTACTTCTTGAAACCCTCCTTGACCTTCTCACCGATGCCGCCCTTGGTGAGAATCTGCGTGCGATAGTTCAGGTCGCCCGTCTCCGTGCATTGGAGCCAGACGTATTCGCGCGATGCTGATTTGCCCTTGGCCATTGTCTGTCTCCGATCCGATCCGCGGGCAAGCGGTGGTGTGCCGCCCGTCCTGATGCCACAACGTGCTGTGCCCCGCAGCGGCCGCGGGGCTCGAATGGCCACCGGCCCTTCGACAAAGCCGGCCCGGTGGGTGGTTCCCAACGGGCCGGTGAGGTTCATCCGTGATCGCACGCCCCGTCCCGCCGCACGCGGTCTTCGGCTCTCTATTGAGCCTCCATCCCGCCGGACGCCAACATGCTGATTGTCGCGGGCACCAGTGCCCGATGCCTGATGCCCAGTGCCTTTTCTCAGGCGATGATATCCGTAACGACGCCCGAACCCACGGTGCGGCCGCCCTCACGCACGGCGAAGCGCAGGCCCTTCTCCATGGCCACGGGCTTGTCGATGAGATCGACCTCGAACGTGACGTTGTCGCCGGGCATGCACATCTCGATGCCTTCGAGGAGTTTGATGGAGCCGGTTACGTCGGTGGTGCGGAAGTAGAACTGGGGCTTGTAGCCGGTGACAAACGGCGTGTGCCGGCCACCCTCTTCCTTGGAGAGGATATAGACCTCGCCCTTGAACTTGGTGTGGGGCTTGATCGAGCCGGGCTTGCAGATGACCTGGCCGCGCTCGATGCCGTCCTTCTCGATGCCACGCAGGAGGGCCCCGACGTTGTCGCCCGCCTGGGCCTGATCGAGCGTCTTCTGGAACATCTCGACACCGGTCACGATCGTCTTGGTGCTCTCCTTGCGGATGCCGACGATCTCGACTTCGTCGCCGACCTTGAGCACGCCGCGCTCCACGCGCCCGGTGGCCACGGTGCCGCGGCCCTTGATGGAGAACACATCCTCCACGCTCATGAGGACGGGCTTGTCCTTCTCGCGGATAGGCTCGGGGATGAAGTTGTCGATGGCCTCGAAGAGGTCGTCGATGGGCTTGCAGATGGTGTCGTCCTTGGGGTTCTCAAGGGCCGCCTTGCTCTGGCCCTTGATGACGGGCGTCTTGTCGCCGGGGAAGCCGTACTTCTTGAGGAGGTCGCGGACCTCTTCCTCGACGAGCATGAGCAGGTCGGGGTCGTCCACGAGATCAACCTTGTTCAGGAAGACCACGATGTGGGGCACGCCCACCTGGCGGGCGAGCAGCACGTGCTCGCGGGTCTGCGGCATGGGGCCGTCGGCGGCGGAGACCACGAGGATGGCCCCGTCCATCTGGGCGGCGCCGGTGATCATGTTCTTGATGAAGTCGGCGTGGCCGGGGCAGTCCACGTGGGCGTAGTGGCGCTTGGTGGTCTCGTACTCGGTGTGAGACGAGGCGATGGTCACGGTCTTGTTCGCGTCGCGCACCGTGCCGCCCTTGGTGATCTCGGCGTACGACTTGATCTGCCCGCCGAACTTCACGGCCGAGCGGGCCGAGAGCGCGGCGGTAAGCGTGGACTTGCCGTGATCGATGTGCCCGATGGTGCCGACGTTGACGTGCGGCTTGGTCCGGTTGAATACGCCCTTGGCCATTGCGATGCTCCGTGGAAACTGCCGAGTCGTCGGTCTGGGGCCGGGCCCGGATGGGCCGGCCGGTGGAGAGGATCAATCTTTCATCGCTGCAAGCCCTGAGACAAGACCCGAAGCGAGGAGGTCAGTGAAGAGCCGCTGATGGGATTTGAACCCATGACCTCAGCCTTACCAAGGATGCGCTCTACCACTGAGCTACAGCGGCCAGTGCCAAAGGCCCCTGCCCGCACGGTTCCGGGCGGCTCAGGCCGACCAGCCTCGTGCAAACAGACCCCCACCGACCGGGGGGTCGGAAGAGGGCAGGATGATAGAGGCAACCTTGGGCGGGTCAACCGGCGCCAACCCCGTCAGCACTGAAACCGCCAGGGCGCAGGTTGCGGACGCGCGTGGTGCTGACGAAAAGTTCGGGCCGGGCTGGTAGGATTGTGGCCATGGCGAAGCGTCCGACCAGGAAAACACGACGGTCAATCGAGGAGCCGACCTGCAACTGCATCCTCATGTGCGACGATGTGCTGATGAGTGCCAAGAACAAGCACACGCTTGCGGGCGTCATCGGCATCATCGGCGTGCCGCAGTTGCCCGCAATGCTGGGGAACTATGTCGCGTATGTACGAATCTCGAACGTGTACGGAACCCAGCGGATCCGTGTGGGCTTGGAGTTGGAGAGCGAATCGCCTTTGTTCGAGTTCACGGCGGACCTGGGAGGCCCGCAGGACCCGTTAGGGGTCCATACGCTGGTTGTGCCCATCCGCCCGTTTCAAGTTGAGTCCGCGGGCCGTTATTTCTTCTTTGCCCGCTCAGAAAACGGGACGCTGCTTGCAGGAACACCGATCCTGGTAAAGAATCTGGGCGAAGCGGTCTGAGACCATGACCAACAGCACCTCCATCGCGATTCCATCGGATGCGAGCACCGGCAGCCTGAACTGGCGACCGCTGCTGCCGCACCAAGTGCGGTGGTCCAAGCGCCGCACGCCGATCGCGCCGTCCAAGCGGCGACAGGCCAATGAGAGCCGCGTGGTGCGGAGGTTCCAGGCGTGGTTCGATGCAAACCGCGAGGCCGTGATGTCAATGATCCCTGAGATTTGATGAGGGCCAGCATGGCTGGCTGTAACATGCGTCCGTGGCTGAGGCGCGCTTCTATCGACGCGGACAGATTTTCTGGGTGGACGCATTCCCGGTTCTTGACGGTGGCGAGCCCAAACGACGCCCCGTGGTCCTCGTCATCGTGCCGCCGATTGTCGCCTACCCCGCCATCGCCGTGGTCGTGGCGGTGTCCACCACGCCCAACGACCTGTCCGCGCAAGACTTTGACAAGGTGCCACTCCCCAACACCACGACGCACCGCCAGTCAACGACTGGCTTGACGCGGCCCTGTTGGGCCTTGCCGCGTTGGGTCGGCCATGTTCGTGTGGGGAAACTCCGAGACTGCTCCGGCTACGTTTCGGGCGGAACACTTGATCGGATCGTGCTGGCCGTGCAGGCTCGACTAAAAAAATGAGCCATGCACAGTTCAACCGGAACCCGCTGACCAGCCCTACCACAGCACCCGCACCCGGATGGTCTCCGGCAGACCACGCAGGCCTTCAAGAATGGCCTTCCCGTGCACCGGGTCCACCTCGATGACCACGTACCCCACCTCGCCGCGCGTCTGCAGATATTCGGCCACGATGTTCACGTTCAGGCCGCTGATCAGGCCGTGAATCTTGGCCAGCACGCCGGGCACGTTGCGGTGCAGGTGCAGAATGCGGTGCGCGCGCCGGGTCTCGCCGTCGTCCGCACGCTGGGCGGGCAGGTCCACCTCCGGCAGGTTCACGCTGCCCGTGGTGGAGCCGTTGTTCATGAAACGGATCAGTTTCGTCGCCACGTCCTCGGCGATGGCCGCCTGCGCTTCCTCGGTGCTGCCGCCCACGTGCGGCGTGAGGATCACATTCGCCAGGCCGCACAGTTCGCTCTTGAACCGCTCGCCCTTGCCCGCGGGCTCGTCGGGGAACACGTCCAGCGCCGCCCCCGCAATGTGGCCCTCCCTGATCGCCGCGGCCAGCGCGCCGATATCCACCACGCTGCCGCGTGCGTTGTTGATGAGGTGCGCCCCCGCCTTCATCGCCTTGATCTGGACCCTCCCGATGAGCCGCTCGGTCTGCCTGGTCGCGGGCACGTGCAGCGTAACCACATCGCTGAGTCTGAGCACCTCATCCAGGCTCTTGCACGCGCGGGCGTTGCCCATCGCCATCTTGGGCACGATGTCGAAGAACACCACACGCATGCCCAGGGCCTCGGCCAGCACGCTCACCTGCGAACCGATGTGGCCGTAACCCACGATGCCCAGCGTGCGGCCGCGCACCTCGTGCGTGCCGGTGGCGCTCTTGTCCCACTCACCCTTGTGCATGCGCAGCGTCTGCTCCGTCATGCGGCGGTGCAGCGAGATGACCTCGGCGATGGTGAGTTCCGCCACGCTGCGCGTGTTGGAGAACGGCGAGTTGAAGACCGCCACGCCGCGCCTGCGGGCGTCGGCCACGTCAATCTGGTTCACGCCGATGCAGAACGCGCCCGCGGCCAGAAGTCGCGGCGCCGCCGCCAGCACCCCCGGCGTGAGGGTCGTCTTGCTGCGAATCCCCACGATGTGAGCACCGGCCACGGCCTTGCGCAAAGCCGGGCCTTCAAGCGCCTTCTCATGGGCCTGCACGCGGAATCGCTCCGCGGCGAAAATCTCGTGCGCGGCCGGGTGGATGCCCTCCACAAGCACGACGTTGATCCGGTCTTTGGGGAAGGAGGTGGGCATAGGAAAAGCACTCGTATGACGACCACCGAGCCGGCCGTCTATTGCTCGCCAGCCTCGACGAACACCGCGTTCAGAACAGCAGGCGACGCGCGAAAACCAATCGTGGATTGCAGCACGGCAACCATCGGGCGAATCGGACCGCACAGACCCGCGGCCTGGGCATCCACGAGCATCCCGCGCAAGCCCCGCGTACGCACGCCGGCGCGCCGTGCGGCCGCCCGCCCCTGCAAATCGTCGATCACCAAGAGGTCGGCCCGCAACTCCAGGCTGAGAGCGATGGCCTGGGCTTCACCTTCGTCAACCTGGGCACGAAGCACGCGAAGCATCGCCTCGTCGTGCGGGGTCGCCACGACGATGCTCGGGAAAGCCGCCAGGTTGAATGCGCCGAGCGTGTCAACCGGGTAGGCAAGCTCAGCGGCCACAGCCGGTGGAATGGCCACGCGTCCGTACATCCGTTCGAGAATCGCCACCTTGTCGAGCGCCTGAAGTGCTCGCAACGGGGACGTGTCGCTGACGACGATCACGCGGCCGCCCCTCCCCGGCGCAGTCTCCACTCTTCCCGAATCTCAGCCAGTTCCTGGAGCACGTCGTCGAGCCGCGGGCGGTAGACCGCGATGCCCCGACGCACGAGTTCGTTCTCGAACGCGGGCCGACTGAGCCCGGACAACAGCCGAGCCTCTCGCATCGCCAGCACCTCGGCATCAAACAGGCGGCACGCGGCCTCAAGCCTGAACGTCTCGGGCGTGAGGTTGGCGGACTTCAGAATCTCATCGGGTATGTGCAGGTCCATCGTTGCACCGCTCAATCATAGATCGGCGACCCAACCCGTTCACGTTGGCCGCTCTCACGGCCCCACGCTCACCAGCCCCTTCCACACCAGCACCCACAGCACGCCCCCCGCCACCAGGCGGTACACGCCAAAGGGCGCCAGCCCGTGCCGATTCAGGAAGCCCACCAGCCACTTCACCGCCAGCGCCGCCGACACCGCCGCCACCACCATCCCCACCAGCGTGGGCACCACGCCGATCTCCTCAAACATGTTCGGCGTGCCCGCGGCCCGGCTGGCCCTCAGGTTCTTGTACAACTCGTAGAGCGATGCCGCCAGCAGCGTGGGCACGCCCAGAAGGAACGAAAACTCCGCCGCGGCCGCGGGGCGCAGGCCCGCGATCACCCCGCCGGAGATGGTCATCATGCTGCGGCTGGTGCCCGGCCAGAGTGCCAGAATCTGCACGCACCCCACCAGCAGCGCGTTGAGCGCCGTCATCTCTTCGAGGGCGCGCCCCGGCATCGTGTCCGCCCCGCCCCGACCGCCACCAGCGCCGGGCGAGCCGCGCCGGCGGGCCGGGCGGATCAGCAGCACATCCACCGCAATCATGAACACGCCCCCCACCACCAGCGCCGCCACCACCGGGCCCACGCTGAAGAGGTGCGCCTTCACCCACTCGCCCACCAGCAAACCCACCGCCGCGGCGGGGATGAACGCGATCACCACGTTGATGAACAGCCGCAGCCCTGCGCGGTCGCGGCCGAGCAGGCCCATGAGCATCCCCACAAATCGCGGCCAATACAGCCCCAGCACCGCCAGAATCGCCCCGCCCTGGATCACGATGTCGTAGCCGTCGAGCGCGCTCTTGCTCACTCCCGCAAGCCGGTCCAGCCCCATCAGGTCGCCCGCGATGATGAGGTGCCCCGTGGACGACACGGGCAGATACTCGGTGATCCCCTCCACCAGCCCGAGGATCACGGCGTGCCACCATTGCATGTGATGTGTCCCTCAGGGCTTCTGCACCGACGCCACCATCGAGTCAAACGCCTTCTCCATCGCCTCCACCGCCGCCATCGTCCCCGTGGCGCGGATCTGCACCTGCCCGTTCGGCCCGCCCTCGACGATCGCCCCCAGGAACTTCACGCCGTCCTGCGGCGGCAATGGCTGCGCGTTGGGCCCCATCCCCGAATACGTCCCCTCCATTGAGACCAGCGTGGCGCTCACGCCGTTGGGAAAGGAGAGTTTGCGCGTGATGGGGATCACCGCGCCACCGCCCGGCCCCTTCATCTGCCCGCTCCAGCGCACGATGTTCGATCCCGCATCGCCGCCGGTCGCGAAGAACACGACCGACACGCTCCCGGCATCGGTCTGGACGCGGTACTCCGCCACCCGCATCTGACTCGAGGGCGCCACGCCCTCCCACCCCTCCGGCACCGACCAGTTCAGCCCCGCGATCGTCGCCTGCTTGCCGCCCTGCATCACGTCGGCCATGGCGGCCGTGTTCGTCTGCTGGGCCTCGATCGCCCCCTTCATGTCGCGTCCCATCTTGGCCGACTTGCCCAGGATCGTCTGCGGCATCTCCTTGGTCGCTACCGGGGCGGGCGCGGCCTTGTCATCGCACCCGGTCAGCGGCGACAGCACCAGGGCCAAACCAACGCACACGCAGAATCGGCGATACGGTGTCATGCCCCAAGCGTACACACGCTCCCCCTCCCACGCCCCCATGCCCGTCATCGAGGTCTCCAACCCGAACGACCCCCGCCTGGTCGACTACCTCAATGTGCGCGAGCGGCAACTCAGCCGCGAGTTCACCCCGGCCGCCCCGGGCCGGGCGGGGGGCGACCCCCGCGCGCCATTCGGCAAGTTCATGGCCGAGGGCGAAGTGGTCTTCGAGCAACTCGTGGGTTCGGCGTTCCCGATCCTTTCAGTGCTGGGTACGCCCACGCGCCTGGAGGCCATCCGCCCGCTGCTGGCGCGCGTCGGCGAAGCCGTGCCTGTCTACGTCGTCCCCGCGCCCATGCTCGAATCGCTCGTGGGCTTCCCGCTCCACCGCGGGCTCATGGCCGTGGGGGCACGCACAGCCCCGCGAGCCGCAGCGGCCCTGCTCGCAGCGCTGCACCAGCCCGGCGCCAGCCGCGTGGTGGTTGTTCTGGAGAACCTCACCAACCACGACAACATCGGGGCGATCTTCCGCAACGGCGCGGCCCTGGGCGCCCACGCCATCTTCCTCACCCCCGGCTGTGCCGACCCGCTCTATCGCAAGAGCATCCGGGTCTCGGTCGGGCACGCCTTGCGGCTCCCCTTCGCCACGATTGGGCCGTGGCCGGCCGGCCTGGCCTTGCTGGCGGGCGCGGGGTATCAATCTCTGGCCCTCACTCCGCACGGGGCCACGATCGACCTGCGTGCGTTCACCCCAGCCGCCGCCGCCGACGGTGCCCGGCGCATCGCCCTGCTGGTGGGCACCGAGGGGCCGGGCCTCACCGCCGCGGCCGTCGC
>CAZNEU010000400.1:0-3245 GCA_964571915.1 uncultured Phycisphaeraceae bacterium | reverse complement strand
CGTGAGGCCGCGGGCGTGCCGGGGGCAGGCCGCCCGCCCCCGGGGCGCCGGCGGGGGGGGGGGGGGCGAGCGGCCGGTGCTCGGCGGTGTGCGGGCCTTGAAATACGGCCGCTTCGTGCGGCCCGGCGAGGCCCTGCGCGTGGACGTGGTCCGCGGCAAGCCGGGCGATGACGGCTCACTGGAGTTCAAGGGCGAGGGCCGCGTAGTACGACCCGGCGCAGTGTTTGACGACTCCGCACCCGTCGCCATGAGCGGCAAGTTTACGCTCCGGCCTGTTCGCCTGGTGTGACCACCGTCGGGAGAGCACCGCCCGCGGAAGCGACTTCGCCCGCGCGCGTGAATATCATGCGCCCGTTCTCCCTTCCAAGAGTTCGGGCTTTGTGCAAGGGTTCCTGCATGGCGACACTGACGCGCGACGAGATTCTGACCAAGGTCACGCAGGTGCTGGTCGATGCACTCGCCGTGGATGAAGACGACGTGAAGCCCCAGGCCTCGCTCGTGAAAGACCTTGGCGCAGAGTCGATCGACTTCCTCGACATCGTCTTCAAACTCGAGCAGGCGTTCGGCTTCCGCGTAGAGAAGGGCGAACTCTTCCCCGAGGGCGTGCAGCAGGACCCGCGCTTCGTGAAAGACGGCAAGGTGACCCCCGAGGGCCTGGCGAGCCTCAAGAGCCGCATGCCCCACGTGGATTTTTCCGCGCTCGAGCAGAACCCCGAGGTTACCAAGGTGCCCCACCTCTTCACCGTCGACACGCTCGTGAAGTTTGTCGAGAAGAAACTCGGCTGACCATGCGCTGGATGTGGATCGATCGCGTTGTCGAACTCACGCCGCGCCGGCGGCTGGTGGCGATCAAGAACGTCTCGCTCGCCGAAGACCACCTGCACCAGCACTTCGCGGCCGATGCCGCACGCGGCCTCGATGCCCTGCCCATCATGCCCGCCAGCCTCATCATCGAGGGCATGGCCCAGTCCGGCGGCATCCTCGTGGGGCACAGCGAGAACTTCCGCGAGAAAGTCATCCTCGCCAAGGTCGGCAAGGCCGAACTGCGCCGCGAGGCCACGCCCGGATGCACGCTCCGCTACACGGCCACCGTCGAACGCATGGATGCACAGGGGGCCTCCATCAAGGGCCTTGTCGAACTCCTCGACCACGGCCGGCCCGACACCGGTTTCACGCCGATCGGCGAGATCGACCTGGTCTTCAGCCACCTCGACCACAACATGGGCGGCGCCGGCCAGACCGGCGCCGACTTCCCGGCCCACAACTTCGTGTTCGGCGAGTCTTTCAAGATGCTCCTCCGCACCAGCGGTCTGGGCACCTTCTGACCCTCACGCGTGCTCGTCAAGCCCGGCCATCCGCAGCAGCGTGCCGGGGTGCTCGCCCTCGCGCGTGCGGGCGCTCAGCAGCGCGGCCTGCGCCGCCGCCAGCGTGCGTGCAAACGCGGGCACGCCGGGCGCGCCACTGCCCGCACTCAGCGCCAGCCGCACCTGCTCCGCGATCATCTCCGCCGCCGCGCTCCCCGGTGATGCGGGCGCATCCGCCGCGCCCCGGCTCGTGTCCAGCCGCCGCCCGCCCGCATCAATCCACTCCAGACCCGCGTCGCTCACACGCAGTTTCCCGCCCGGGCCGACCAGGGTAAGCGTGCGCTCCCACGTCCCCGCCTGATCGCTGGCGAACAGCGCGGCAGACCTCCCGTCTGCAAACCGCAGGTTCGCCGTCATGTCCCCGTGCAGGCCGCGCAGGTTCTCGCCGGGCAGCGCATGGATCCCCCGACCAACCTCGGTGCCGACAAACGCGGCATCCACGGTCTCGGGATGGCCCAGGAACACCGACACCAGGTCCAGCCCGTCGAACAACCTTGCACCCAGCGAACCGTCCGAGGGGTGCGAGAGACAGAGCAGATTCGCCGACCGCACCGGCCCGAACGATTCAAGCAACTCCATCGCCTCACGCATGGGCCTGCGCACGCGCGCCAACGGCACGAAACGCGCCCACTCCGGGCTGGCCGACGCGGCCGCCGGATCGTCCGTCGCCAGCGACGACCCCGGGTGGTTGCCCACCAGCGCCGCCGGCATCGGCTCCAGGCTCAGCGCACGCCCGCCGCGCCCGGCGAACGCCCGCAACAGCGAAGCGTCCTCCCCCACGCCGCCCTCCCCGAACCCGCCGGGATCGGCCAGCAGCGCCACCGCTGCCTGCGCCGTTGAAAGCGCCGCGCGAAGGTCGTCCGCGTGCGCAACCCCAAGCGCCGCCGCAGCCGCCGCACCCCGGTCCGGTCCGGGGCCGCCCGCGGCCAGAATCGTGAGGCCGGTACCCGCGGCCACCAGCCGCACCAGCGATGCCTGATCGGCACGCAGCCACACCAGCACCCCGGGCCCTGCCGCGGCGGGAGGGGTGGGGGAAGGTGGGTTTGGGGGGGCCGAACTCATCCGCCGCCATGGTAACGACGATCTACCATTGCATCTGACAAGTTCATACGGCGTGGACACGCGACCGCTGGCCCGCCCAGGCGGGTCAGAGGAAAGTCCGAGCACGGCAGAACACGGCGGTGGCTAACGGCCACCCGGGCATGTGGTTGTGCCCGCGGGAAAGTGCCACAGAGACTCAAACCGCCGATGGCCCGCAAGGGCTCAGGCAAGGGTGAAAAGGTGGGGTAAGAGCCCACCGCTCTCCTGGCGACAGGAGGGGCACGGTAAACCCCGCCGCGTGCAAGGTCGCACAGTTCTCGCGCGGGTCGGCGGGCCTTCGGGCCTGCCGGCACGCGACGCCCGGTTCGGGCGGAACGAGAGCGGGTAGACCGCTGCTGATCGCGCGAGCAATCGCGCGGCTAGAGAAATGGTCGCGGCCGCCGCAAGGCCCGGTCCCTCAGCCCCCGTCAATGGTGCAACGGGGCCGGGAACCAGCGGTTGGCACAGAACTCGGCTTACACGTCCACGCCACACCAGACGCGGCCCTGTGCGAAAGCATGGGGCCGCGGCCATTATGCACCAAGAAAGTTCACAGCACAGAGTTCAAAGTTCAAATCGGAAGCCGCCGCTGGGTTTGAACTCTGAACTGTGTACTTTGAACTTTGGCCTTTGGCGGGGCACCCTCCTCCGCACACTCAGCAGTCCGGTCATTCAGCCAGGGGCCGCCCCGCCACGCACACAATCCAGTTCTCTCCCAGATCGGTCGGGTCTTCCACCGGAAGGACGTACGCGTTGCCTTCGCTGTCGGTCGCATCCGGCATCTTGTTGTACACATCGACC
>CAZNEU010000399.1:0-1794 GCA_964571915.1 uncultured Phycisphaeraceae bacterium | reverse complement strand
GTCAGGTTTGTGGCGGGAAGCGTGGTGGGGTTGGGGAGCGTGGCCGTGGTGAAGAACGATGTGGCCGGGGCATCCAGGAACGGCGCGGCCGCGGGGAAGATGAACTGCAGGTTGGCCGGCACCAGCGCCGTGGGCACCGTGGCCGCGGGCGTCGCGCCATACGCATATGCGAAGCGGATACCGCCCGCCAGAATCTTGTCGGCCGTGATGTTGCTGTTGCTGGGGGCAAAGCCCGCCTGACCGGAGAGCGCGATGGACTCCTCCGTGCTCACGGCCCCGCTGGGCTTGATCGTGTCCACCTGATAGCGTGCCCGATCCGTGGCCGCGGGAAGCGCCGTGGCGGTCGTAGCGATACCCGTCTCCACGCCGATGCCGCCGATGCACTCGCCGTTGCGATAGAGCGGCAGCCCGCCCGAATCCGCCGACATGCCGATGGGCAGGCGCATGAAGTCGCTGGTGGGCAGGCTGCTGAACTGCACGCCGAACAACGGCCCGCCGGGCTGGAAGCGCACGCCGGGGGGGAAGTTGCGCTGCACGATGAACGCGGCCGTGCGCGTGCTGAAGGCGTTGCCGCGCGTGGAGAGAAAGGCCGCCGTCCCCGCCTTGGTGGTGGCGGTGATGGAGTTGAGAATCGCCAGACCCGTGCCGTTGCCCGCCCCGTCCACCCGCATCGTCAGCGCGCCGTTGGGAGGCACCACGAAGTTCGACCGCTCCAGGCCCCCCACGCCCCCCACGCCCTGACCGATCACCGAGTAGTTCGGCACGCTCCGCCCCGCGGCCACGGTGGTCATCCGCACGCACCCGAGCAGGTTGCCCTCCCGATCCACCACGGAGATGGTGGCATTCACGTTCAGGGCGTTGGCCCGGTCAATGGCCCGCCGGATGATGAGGTCTACATCCGCCGCCGTGAGCCGCGTGCCCGTGGCCACATACGCGGGCTGAGCCCGCGCGGCCTGCGGAAGGCCCAACGCGGCCAGACCCGCGGCCCCAACCACGGTCGCCTCGGCGACTCTGCGAGCGGACCGGGCGAACGTGCGAGCGAAGGTGCGTGCGTTCAACATGGAAGCCCTCCAGAAACCTGCCGCCCGCTTCCGGCACCGCAAAGACGCGGCCCGCGTGCTGCGCCAACCCCCTGATCTTGCCGGAGCGCGGCCCGCCTGTCCAGCGTCCACCCCGGCCACCCCACACTTGGGGGGAAGGGTACAGACTCCGGGCCGCCCCGTCTTTCCACACCCGCGTGCGACACGGTCGCAACACGGCCGCACTCGCCCTGCGGGGTTGCCAAGGGGGGGCGGCACTTGGTAGAGTGGGCGCGGCTCATTGTGGCCTTGTTGAGGGGAACGGTCTCATGGCACAGCAACACATTGGCGCGGGGCGGATGGACGAGCGGGCAGGCCGCAGGGGTAACCCCGCATGGTGGCTGGCCGCGGTGGCGGGTACGGCCTGTGCCGCGCTGGGCCTGCCCGCGACGGCCCAAGAGCCGGCCACGCCCCCGGCGACACCCCCGGCACCGGACAAGCCGGCGGAGAAGCCCGCCGATGCGCCCGTGGCCGAACCCGCCAAGGACGCCGCACCGGCCGAACCGCCCGCCGAAGGGTCTTCTCGCCGCAGGCGTGGCGGCGCGGCAGCCGACGAAGGCAAGGCGGCCGAGGCCGCCAAGGAACCAGCCCCGCCGCCCGAGCCGCCCATCCAGGCCGAGCCCGTGCCGGGGCCGACCGACACGCAGGGCTTCGCGGGCGAGAGCCCCTATCCCGGCCGCATGTTGCTGCAGCGCGAGAGCATCGCCTCGCCCGA
>CAZNEU010000398.1:0-1918 GCA_964571915.1 uncultured Phycisphaeraceae bacterium | reverse complement strand
CGTAGGTCGCGCCGGGGTACTTGCAGTACATGTCCCACACGCTGGGGCCGCGGCCGTCGGTGGCTGCGGCACCTTCGATCTGATAGGCGGAGGAAGCGGCACCCCAGAGGAAGTTTTTCGGGAAGGGCATGAGAGGTGTTCCTGACGGGGTGTCGCTGGCGGGGTGCGCGGAGGCGGTGCGGGTGAGGGCGACGGGGAGGCAACGAGTTAGTATGAAGCCTCGATCGTTGCGGGCAGGCGATCAACAAGCACGCGATTCCCAACTTCGATTTTCAGTGGCTGACCGTCAAGCCGTGCGCCGTTGAGGGGCCGACCGTCGCGCGAGCCGGGCAGAGCGACCCACACGCCGCGCGGCACGGGCATCGGCGGGATCGCGTCGCCACCGGGGCCTTCGATATGAACGGAGATCGTCTCCGGGCCGGTGGGCTTCATGCCGGCGCTGAGGGGGCCGAACTCCGTGGGCAGAGCGCGGAACGCGACACCCGCGGGATCGCTCGCCCACGCATCGGGCACACCCGCAAACACCACCAGTTGCTGCGCGGCCTCATCCTCGTACACGAGCATCGCGCGGGCCGCGTTGAGAAAATCGGACCCGCACCATGTGTGCGGCATGTCGCCGATCATGCGCGGCATGTTCGGCTCGCGCCACACCACCTCGGCCCAGTGGTGCCACCCTGCGGGCCGCTGGTGCTGCATGAGCCAATCCAGCACGGCCCAGGCCCGGTCTTTGCGGCCCAGACGGATGTACGCGCCCACGTGCCGCAACTCATACGGCGTGTAGGCCTCCCACACGGGCGGTGTGCGGTCGCGCCGGGTGGTGAAGTCCACCCAGTAACGGTCAAACGTCGCGTCAACCCACGCACGCGGGAAGGCATTCACTTCATCGACAGGCCACGCGACGATCGTGGACGAAGTGGAGTCGAAGTCGCCCAACTCGACGCACCCGGGGATGTAGTCGATGCCGTGGGCCTGCTGCACCAGCCGCACGCTCTCCACGATCGACGCGCGCAGGTCTTTGGCCAGAGCCTCCCACTTCGCGGCATCGCTCGCCTCCCCGACGACACCCGCGAGGTACGCCGCGTCTTTCAGGCCGCGCAGGATGAACAGCGTGTCCCAGTAACTGTGCATGGGCTTGGCGGAGTAGCCCTCATGGCTGATGGACTCGGGGACAAGCCCGCGGAAGGCCGCAGCGGGCACGGGGGGCTTGCCCGGCTCGGCGCGTGCCGGGCCGCTCGCCGAAAACTCGGGCGTGAGGCGCCGGGCCCGCAAACTCTCGATGAACTCCACCGCTTTTCGCACGCGCGCGTAGTGGCGCTTCACCAGTTCCAGATCGCCCGTGAAGCGATGCGTGTTGGCAATGGCCCAGATGAGTTGGCCGTGTGAATCGTGCTCGGGGACGGGGTCCGGCCCGCGATGATCGACGACGCAGGGCACCTTGCCGTTGTCGAACTGGAAGGGCGCGTACCAGTCGATAAAGTCTTTCACCAGTTGCGTGTGGCCCAGTTCCAGCATCGCGGCAGAGGTCATGGACCCATCGCGTATCCACGAGCGTTCGTACGTGCGTGAACCCGGCTGGAAGCCGCCACCTTTGCCCGACACGCCGTCGTGGTTGATGAGGATGTAGGCCTGCTGCGCAAGGACCGTGTCCATGAAGCGCTGGCCCGCGGGGGGCACATCGATCCGCACGCGATTCACCGCGGTTCGCCACATCACGGCCGTGCCGGCAGCAAGGCGTTCAAGGCCCTCGGCCGCGATCGGGAGCATGGCCCGATCCTTCGGTCGGGCGTTGCCGTGCATGGGCACCGCCAGCCAGTATCGGGCAGATTCGCCGGGCCTGAGTTCCCAATCCAGCACAACCACACCGGACGCTCCCGCCTGCGGGCACGCGGCCGCGCGTGCATCGGGCAGTTTGCCCTGC
>CAZNEU010000397.1:0-3670 GCA_964571915.1 uncultured Phycisphaeraceae bacterium | reverse complement strand
TGGAGTTCAGTCGTGTGCTCTTCGGATCTGTTGTGTCGGTTTCCTGGGTTCGCCGGCTCTCCGAGCCGGTCTTTTCCTCAAACTGTGAGACTGCCGTGGCCCAGTATAGGAACACGCTCCCGGCCCCGCTTCGGCTATGCTCCGCGTATGGCGACGGAGCGCCTCGTCTCACCCCAACCCGCGCCGCACGAGGCGGACGACCACCCCAACTGGTCCCTCCGCCCCACGCGCATGCGCGAGTACATCGGCCAGAGCGACCTGGTCGAGAAACTCTCCATCACCATCCAGGCCGTCCGGGCCCGCAAAGAACCGATGGAGCACGTGCTGCTGCACGGCCCGCCGGGTTTGGGCAAGACCACGCTCGCCCACGTCATCGGCGCCGAGATGGGCACGCGTGTCTACACCACCAGCGGCCCCGCCCTCTCGCGCGGCACCGACCTGGTCTCCGCCCTCACGCGCCTCGAGACCGGCGACGTGCTCTTCATCGACGAGATCCACCGCCTCCCCGCCGCCGTGGAGGAGTTCATCTACCCCGCGATGGAGGACTTCCGCATCGATGTGCCGGTGGACTCGGGCACCCACGCCCGCACCGTGCAGATCGCCCTCAAGCCCTTCTCGCTCATCGGCGCCACCACCCGCGCCGGGCTGGTCTCGTCGCCCTTGCGCTCGCGCTTCGGCATCGCCCACCACCTCAAGTTCTACTCGGCCGAAGAACTGCTCGTGATTCTCCGCCGCAGCGCAAACATGCTCGGTGCTGATGTGCGGGACGGCGGGGGGGGGGGAGAGGCCGGCGCACTCGCCACCATCGCCGCGCGCAGCCGCGGCACACCCCGCATCGCCAACCGCCTGCTGCGCCGGGTGCGCGACTTTGCCCAGGTCAAGAACAGCGGCCGCATCGACACCCACCTCGTGAACGAGGCTCTCACGCTCGAGGGGGTTGATGCGCTGGGCCTGGATGAACTCGACCGCACCTACATCCGCATCATCTCGAACGTGTACCACGGCGGGCCGGTGGGCCTGGAGGCCGTGGCCGCGACGATGAACGAAGATGCGGGGACGCTGGAAGACGTGCTGGAGCCCTACCTGCTCCAGATCGGCTTCCTGGCACGCACACGCCGCGGCCGGATGCTGACGCTCGCGGCCACCACGCACCTGGGCCTGCCGCCGCCGGCGGCACTTGGCGCCGAGGATGGGGCGTTGTTCTAGGCCAACGGCTCACGGCCCGCCTATCATCCGTCTCACTTTGCCAGTGGCCTCAGTTTTCCGATGATGCCCGCGAGACTCGCGGCTGGATTCGGAGCAGTTCTGGGAATCTGCTGGCGGCGTCGATCTTCGGCCCTCTCCTTCGAGGGGCAACCGGGCTCGTCGCTCCACCCCAGTACGGCCGCCCTTGCACCAAGACAGGTTGGTTCGAGCAACGCCCGAAACAGTTCGACTTTGGTCGGTACGTTCGTGTGCCGCCGGTCGAGGAGTCATGGTTCACTTATGGGTTTCACTTCACTTCAGTTGTCCGAGCCGTTGATGCGCGCCCTCAAGCACGAGGGCTACACGATTCCCACCCCCATCCAGGCCAAGGCCATCCCGCCGATCCTCGAAGGGCGCGATGTGCTGGGCTGCGCCCAGACCGGCACCGGCAAGACCGCGGCGTTTGCGCTGCCGATCCTGCACCGCCTGAGTGCCGCGCCCGTTGATAAGAGCCGGCGCGGCCCCACGCTGCCCCGCGCGCTCATCCTCTCGCCCACGCGCGAACTGGCCACGCAGATCGCCGAGAGTTTCGGCACCTACGGCAAGCAGACGCACATCTCCGGCACGGTGGTCTTCGGCGGGGTAAGCCAGTTTCATCAGGTCAAGGCCCTGCAGCGCGGCGTCGACGTGCTGGTGGCCACGCCCGGCCGCCTGATGGACCTGATGCAGCAGGGGTTCGTGAACCTCTCGCAGATCAGCATCTTTGTGCTCGATGAGGCCGACCGGATGCTGGACATGGGCTTCATCAACCCCATCCGCAAGATCGCCAGCAACCTGCCCAAGAACCGCCAGACGCTGCTCTTCTCGGCGACCATGCCCAAGGAGATCATGCACCTGGCGGATTCGCTGCTGCGCAACCCGGTGAAGGTGTCTGTCGCCAACGTGGCCTCGGGCGTGCCGCTGATCGAGCAGAAGGTGTACTTTGTGCCCCGCCCCAAGAAGCAGGCGATGCTCGAGCACATGCTCAAGGACGCGGCGGTGGCGCGCGTGCTGGTGTTCACACGCACCAAGCACGGGGCCGACCGCGTGGCTCGCAACCTCAACCGCGGCGGCGTGCTCACCGAGTCCATCCACGGCAACAAGGCCCAGAACCAGCGGACGCGGGCCCTGGACGGCTTCCGTGCCGGGCGCTCGCGTGTGCTGGTGGCGACGGACGTGGCCGCGCGTGGGCTGGATGTGGACGGCATCACGCACGTGATCAACTACGACATGCCCAACGAGCCCGAGGCGTATATACACCGCATCGGGCGCACGGGTCGTGCGGGCGCGGCGGGCATCGCGATCTCGTTCTGCGACAGCGATGAGCGCGACTTTCTTCGCGCTATCGAGCGGCTCACGGGCAAGCGCGTGCCGACCGGGGGCGACCTGCCCGACCTGCCCGCGCACTCACCCCACCATGACCCGCGCCCGGAGTTTGTGCCGCAGGGCAGAGGTGGCGGCGGGGGGGGCGGCGAGCACCGGCGGAGCGGGCCGCGCGGCGGGTATGCGGGCGGCAACTCACGCGGGCCGGCACGATCCGGGGCCTCGCAGGGGTCGTCAGCCCACCAGGGCACGGGCGCTGGCGGGCCTGCGCGGTCTGCGGGCGGCGCTGCACCGCAGCACGCGGGCGCGGGTGGCGGCGGCGGCGGGCCGCGGCAGTGGAACAAGCCCAGCGGGGGTGGCGGCGGGCGAGGGCGTAAGTTCTAACGCTTCCGGGGTACGAAGCAACTGGAACGACTCGACGGCGGCGATGCGCGATGGTAACCTCCTTGCTTCGCGTACCTCTGCCCGCACGGCGAGAGGACGATGTCGGACCATTGTGCGGAGAGCCCGCCGCGAGGACCCCCCGGGGCAAGTGCCATGAGTACATTGACCATCAAGAACGTGGGGCCAATCAAAGATGCCAGCCTCAAACTTGGCGACTTGACGGTTTTGGTCGGTCCTCAGGCCACCGGCAAGAGCATTGCGCTCCAGTGCCTGAAACTGGTTGTCGACCGCGGCCAAGTGCAGCAGCAACTGCGAAAGCATGGCTTGGACTGGGGAACAAAGGAGGAGTTCCTGGATGCCTACTTTGGCGAAGGGATGCACGCGCTGTGGGAAGGCAGCAGCGGTGTGGCGTGGGAAGGCCGGCCTTGTCCGATTGAAGAACTCGCCAAGAAACACAAGCCGCGAGACGATGAACACGCATTCTTGGTGCCGGCACAACGGGTCTTGGCCCTGCGCGACGGATGGCCCAGACATTTCACCGACTACACGGCTGGGGCACCGTACACGGTGAGAGATTTTAGCGAAAAGCTCCGGATTCTTGTGGAAGCGGAGTTCACCAAGCAAGCCCAACTGTTCCCACAAGAGAAGCGGCTGAAAAAGGAGCTGCGAGACTTGTTGGCGCTGCACGTGTTTGGGGGGTTCGATCTTCGCGTTGACAAGCAGCGGCCGCAGCGCCGCC
>CAZNEU010000396.1:0-5655 GCA_964571915.1 uncultured Phycisphaeraceae bacterium | reverse complement strand
CATGAGGTGGGGCACGTCCTTGAACTGGCTGAGTTCGACCATTTTGGGATCGACGAGCACCAGTTTGAGTTCGTTGGGCTTCTTGGTGTAGAGGAAACTCATCAGGATGGTGCTCATGCACACGCTCTTGCCCGAGCCGGTGGTGCCGGCGATGAGCATGTGGGGCATCTTGGTGAGGTCGGCGATGAGCGGCGTGCCGCTGGCGTCTTTCCCCAGGAACATGGGCAGTTGCATGCCGGCGAAGCGCTCGCTCTTGCCCATGAGTTCTTTGAGGCGCACCTTCTCCTTTTTGGCGTTGGGCACCTCGATGCCCACGGTGTCGCGCCCCTCGGTGTTGGGCACGATGCGGACGTTCACGGCCTTGAGCGAGCGGGCCAGGTCGCTGGCGACGGCCCCCAGGGCCGAGACCTTGGTGCCGGGCGCGAGGCGGATCTCGTAAAGCGTGATGACGGGGCCGGACTCGATGCCCACCACTTCGCCGTCGATGCGATATTCCTTCAGTGATTTCTCCAACGTGGTGGCCTGCTCACGCACATAGGCCTCCATCGTCTGGCTGAAGTTCACCTCGGGCTCTTCGAGCAGGTCCAGGCCGGGGAACTGGTAGCCTTCCATGTCGGTGGAGTTCTGGATGTCGCGCAGGTCATCCTCCGTGGCGGAGCGCTTGTCCACGCTGGCGAACCGGAGCGGCAGTTTGGCGATCTTCTCGCGCAGTTGCTCGGGGGTGAAGCCCTTCTTCTCTTCCTGCACCGGCGCGGCGGGCTCGGGCTCGCTCGCTGCGTCGCTGGTCGCATCTTCGGCCGCGGCGACGACCTCACCATCTTCATCCACGGCCACGGTGTGGTCTTCGGGCGTGAAGGCCTCGGTGCCGCCGATGCCGCCCGCGTTCTCGTCGATCGCCTCTTTGGCGCCCTCACCCCTGGGCTTCTTGCGGCCTTTCACGATCAGGTCCACCATCTGCACGGTCTCGCGCCGGTTCGGGTCGGTCTTGCGGAACTTGGCGAGCAGCCGGCCAACGCGGCTCATGCCCTTGCCGGTGGCCGTGGCGGCGGTGCCTACAGCGAAGGCCGTCGGCCCCGCCGCGGCACGGGCTTGTTTGTACGCCCAGAGAGGCGCGAGCACCACCCAGATATCCACCGCCACCGTTGCGCCCACCAGGAACGCCAGGCCGATCCACAGAAGCGCCCCCATGGTGCCGAAGCGGGCAGCGAGCGTGTCGGCCGCGAGCGTGCCGAGCATGCCGCCGCCAAGATCAGCAATGGCACCCGTGTGCGGCAACACAAGCGACTGAGCCGCGGCGGCGGCGGCGGCCATCACGAGCACCCCGAGTGTGCGCACGGCCACGTGCGAGACGGACGTTACGAAGGCCGTCACGAAGAGCCTCACCCCCCACAGGGCCAGCGCCACCCACGCGCCCCAGCCGATGAGGCTGTGGACCCAGTAGGCGATGTGGGCCCCGACGGTTCCGCACCAGTTGAGTGCGGGCTCGTTCCACGGCCACACCTGCGTTGCGGGCGGGTCTGCCGCACTGAAAGAGAACAGAGCGAGGGCCAGAAAGAGGAACGCGGCGGTCTCGCCGAAGAGGGCGAAGTAGCGCCACACGCCCACCCTGCCCTTTTTGAGAGCCTTGGTCGTGAGCACACCAGGACCGGCCGAGGCGGAGGCCGCGGAGTAAGCAGCAGAGGTCATATTCGGTGGAGTATCGGCGGTCGGGGCGGACCGGGTCGAATCTGCGCGATTCTGGGGCGTCGATCCAAACAAAGCCCTGCGGCAGGGCGTTGCGGCCGACAAAGCAGGCCAAACCGAGCCGCCCGTGAATCCCCTGCTTTTCAGGCCGCGTACACTTGGTCGGCCTTCGGAAGTTCCGCCCGGATCGAGCCGCTCCCGCACGGGGAAGGCTCGGCGAAAGAGGGCGGCCCGCGTGGCCCACCAGTCCGCAAGGCTGCGTGTGTGTCTTCGCTGTGGCCGCGCGCGTACACCACGCCGCGGCCCGTGGAGCGGGCGATGTCGGTGTTCTCGTTACAGGCCACTCCGAAGATCGCCGCGGCACCCAGGCGGCTGTTGCCGCGCCGGCATCGGGCCTCGCGTCCGGGCGATGAGCCGGGTTTCTGGCCGAGGTTGAGGTTGCAGGCGGTGCCGCGGCCCGGCGCGCCGGTGGCCCGGCCGACGCTGACGGTGCTGATTCCCGCGTACAACGAGGCCGCGAGCATCGCCGACACGCTGGCGAGCATCCGCCGGCAGACGCAGCGGCCGGACCATGTGATTGTGATTGATGACTGCTCGAAGGACGGCACGGGCGATATTGCGCGGGCCTGTTCGGGCCCGGACATGATGGTTACGGTGGTCCGTCCGGGGTACAACCGTGGCTGCAAGGCCAGCGCTCTCAACTACGGGCTGGACTTCGTGAGCGATGACCTCACGCTCGCCATTGATGCCGACACAACCCTTGCGCCGGATGCCATCGAGAAACTCCTCCCCGCGATGAACGACGCGAAGGTGGGCGCGGCGTGCGGCATGGTGATTCCCCGGCACGTCCGCACGCTCTGGGAGCGCGGCCGTTACATCGAGTATCTCTACGCCTTCGGCTTCTACAAGCCCATTCAAGACTACTACGACCGCCCCATGATCGCTTCGGGGTGTTTCTCCGTGTTCCGCACGCCCTGGCTGAAGGCCAAGCGCGGCTGGCCCACACGCACCGTGGGCGAGGACATGGACCTGACCTGGCAGGTCTACATCGGCAAGCAGACCGTCCGCTTCGTGCCCGAGGCCGTCTGCTACCCGATCGAGCCGCCCACGTTTGATTTTCTGCGCAAGCAACTCACGCGCTGGAGCCACGGCTTTGTGCAGTGCGTGCGCGTGAACTGGCCGGCCATTCTCGAGGTGCCCTACTTGCGGATGATGGTGGCGGTGGCGCTGTGGGACGCGACCTTCGCCGCCGCGGCGTACTTGATCGCGATACCGCTCTTGGCCATAGCCGTGCATCCGCTCTTCCTGCTGGCCTACCTGCTTGATCTGCCGGCGCTGCTTGTGCCGGTGCTGGCCAAGGCCTGGCCGCGCGGCGAGGTGAGGCAGGCCCTGATGAGCCTGCCGGCGTTCTATGTGATCCGATTCGTGAACTTCTACTTCGTGTTCAAGGCGTTCTGGGACGAACTGGTGGTGAACCGCCGTCTCAGGACGTTCGAGAAGGGGCACTGACTCATGATGGCCGGCCTTCCCATCTCGGCCCTCGGCGGCGTGTTCTACCTCATCCTGACGATCTGGATGCCCATCTGTGAACTCGGCCTGCTCATGCAGGGCAGGAGCAGCGTGGAGCGCTGGAAGCGCATCGGCGTGCAGTTGGCCATGGTGGGCGGCGTGGTGGCGGCCATTCTCGGCCAGTCGGTGCTGCTGGCGAAGTTGATCCCCGCGCAACTGAAGGCGGACGCGATGAACAGCACGGTGGCGAAGATCAGCCCGCTGGCCGGCGCGAGCGGCACGGTGATGGCGACGAACACGGCCCTGTTCGCCCTCACCACGCTCTGCTTCGTGGCCCTGGGTGTGTACGCCCTGAAGGCGACGATGCGTGTGCGGGCGGCGATGTGGGGCTGAGCCGCGCCGGTGCCCCGGATTCGCTACGCTCGCTCCATGCGTTCCGCACTTGCGATGGTGTGTTCGTACGCTCTGGCCGCCATGGCGTTTGGTCAGGCCACAACCAACCCCGCTCCGCCCTCTGCGCCACCGACAGGAACGTCGGCTGCTGTGGCGCGGGCAAACGCGGACGCGCCGCCGCCCTCCGCCGGCGGCTGGTGGAACGACGCGGTCTTCTATCAGGTGTTCGTGCGCTCCTTCGCTGATTCGACCACCGGCCCGCTCGCCAACGACGGCATCGGCGACATCGCGGGCCTCATTGCGAAACTCGACTACCTCAACGACGGCAAAGGTGAAGCCGGCGCCTCGCTGGGCATCACGGCCCTGTGGCTCATGCCCATGCACCCTTCGCCCAGTTACCACGGTTACGACGTAACCGACTACTTCGACATCAACCCCCACTACGGCACGCTCGCCGATTTCCGGCGGCTAAAGAACGAGTGCTATCAACGCGGCATCCGCATCGTGATCGACCTGGTGCCCAATCACTGCTCCAGCGAGCACCCGTGGTTCAAGGCCGCGCGGGCGAGTGCGGATGCCCCCGAGCGGGCCATGTTCACGTTCGAGAACGCCAAGCCCGCGTGGAAGGGGCCGTGGAATCAGCAGGTGTGGCACCCCGTTGTGCGCGGCAGCGAGAGCGGGCCGTATTACTACGGCCTCTTCAGCCCCGTGATGCCCGACCTTGATTACACGCACGAGCGCACCACCGAGGAGATGTTCAAGGTGCTGCGGTTCTGGCTGGAGGACGTGGGCATCGACGGGTTCCGGCTCGATGCCATCCGCCACCTGATCGAAGACGGGTCCGTGCAGGAGAACACGCCCGCCACGCACGCGTGGCTCAAGCGCTACCGCGCCTTCGTGAAGGGCGTGAAGCCCGACGCGTTCAGCGTGGGTGAGGTGTGGACATCCTCCGCGCTGGGCGCGCCCTTCGTGGGCGATGAACTCGACAGCGTCTTCGACTTTGACCTGGCCGCGGCCACGCTGGGCGCGGCCGTCCACGGGCGGGCGGGCAAACTCGCCGACACGCTGCACCGCGACTGGCTGCTCTTTCCGCGGGCCCAGTTCTCCACGTTCCTGGCCAACCACGACCAGGCCCGGGCCCTCACGCAGATCGCCCGCGGCCGGCCCGACAGCGGCCCCGGCGACACCAACCCCGATCCCGCGCTCAAGATGCCGCCCACGGATGCGGAGGCGCGGGCCATGGCCGCGCTGGCGGCGTGCATCCAGTTCGCCCTCCCCGGCGTGCCGTTCATTTACTACGGCGAAGAGATCGGCATGAAGGGCGACAAGCCGGATGAGAACATCCGCACGCCCATGCAGTGGACCAGCGGCCCCAACGCGGGCTTCACGGCCCCCGGCGCGAAGCCCTGGCGCGCGGCGAACGCGGACAAGGATGCGGTGAACGTGGCCGCGCAGCACGAGGCGGGTGATTCGCTCCTGAACCTGTACCGCCGCTTGGCGCACATCCGGGGCGGATCGCCGGCGCTCACGCGTGGCGATCTGATCCGCGTCGAGGCTTCCAGCGACAAGGTCTTTGCCCTGCTGCGCCGGGCGGAGACGGCCCAGGGGCAGCGTGCGATGCTCGTCGTGGCCAACCTCTCCGGCGAGCCGATTGCGGACTACACCCTCTCGATGACGGGCGACGCGCTGAAGCCCTGCGCCATCGTCGTGGAGCGGTTGCGCGGCGTGCCCGCGCGTGCGCCGTCGCTCACACCGCTGGGGCGGTTTGCCGGCTACAAGCCGATCGACACGCTGGCAGCGCGCACGGCGTACTACATCGAGTTGGGCAACTGAGCGCGGGTTGTGCGAAAGGCCGGGCCTGCGCCCCGGCCTCCCTGGGCTGCGCGCGTCCCGAGCCGCCGCCGCCCGGGCCTACGCTCGCACCATGATGCAGACCGCGACCCGCTGGGCCTTGCGATTGGGCGCGTGCTTGGTCATCGGGCCTCTCGCGTGGTGGCTCACGGCCCACCTTCGCGGGCCGGACGGTTCCGACCACATCCCCGCCATTCTCTCCACGTCGCCAGGGCTGGG
>CAZNEU010000395.1:0-1873 GCA_964571915.1 uncultured Phycisphaeraceae bacterium | reverse complement strand
GAGCCCTATGAGTTTCCCGTCTTGACCCATCCCTTGGCACTTGGTTGCGCCGACCGGTGAACCACGGAGGCCAAGCGATCGAGGACAAGCCTAGCCCGATCTATTCACCAGGATGGCTGATTTCGGCAAGCGGGGGCGAGCTTTGGCGCGTGGGCGCGAGGGAGGGTGGCGCCGGTGGCGCGCGGTGGTGATGGGGTTTGTCGCGGGTTGGAGGTTGACGGGGCGGGGTTCGTTCGGGGCACGCTGCCCCGGCGCTCACGGAGCTTGGGCGGCGAAGGCGCGGGCGAGGTGGCGGATGATGGCCTGGTCCGGGCAGGCGCTCGGCAACAGGACCTTGATGCGGGTGGCCATCTCGACGACGCGGGCGGCGACTTTGATGAGCCGGGTGCGCAGGGTGTCGAACTGGGCGCGGTGCCAGCTCGAGCGCTTCGGCGCGGCGTCCTGCAAGGCATGCATCAGCGCATAGGCGGCGGAGTGCAGGATCAGGCGGAACTGGTTGGCGGTGGCGCTGTGGCAGGAGGTGCGGTCGGAGGCGAGATGGGTCTTGTGCGCCTTGATCAAGTTCTCCATCTGGCCCCGGGCGCAGTAGATCCGCTCGTAGAGCGCCCTGGCTTTGCCGTCGAGATTGGTGACGACGAAGCGGTTGTCGCTGCCTTCGGCGGAGACCTCGAGGCGGGCGATGACCCGGCGTTGCCGGCGCCAGGTGCGTGCGGCGTAGCGCAGGTTGGCGTAGCGCCGCAGCTTGATCTCGCCGCCGGCTTGCCGGCGGTGCCGCACCGCATCCGCGGCGCGACGGGCCACCATGACCTGCAGCGCCTGGTTGGTGACGAGGCCGAAGATGTAGCCGATGCCGTTGTCCTCGCACCAATCGAGGACCTCGGGTCGGCCGTAGTGGCCATCGCCACGCAGCAGGATGCGGACCCTAGGCCAGTTGCGGCGGATGCGCCCGATGACGTGCTTGAGGATGGTGTGCGCTTCCACCCCCGAGGGCGGCTTGCCCGGCCGCAGGATGGCGCTGACCAGCTTGCCGCTGGTGGCCTCGTAGATGTGGATCGGCAGGAAGCCGTAGCCGTCGTAGTGGGCGTTGAACAGCGCCAGCTGTTGCCCGCCATGCGCCTCGTCCCAGCTGTCGTCGATGTCGAGCACGATGCGCCGCGGCACGTGGCGCCAGCCCTCGCAGAACAGATCGACCATCGCCGCCAGCATGCGCAAGAGCGCGCCACGCGAGGGCGCGTTCTCCAGCCGCGACATGGTCGGCTGCGAGCACAGCGGCCCCCCGCTCGAAGGCCCCCGGCCGAGGGCCATCTTGAACAGCGGGTCGGTGCGCAAGGCGTCGCAGTCGTCGGCGTCCTCATACCCGGCGGCGATGGCGAACACCCGGAAGCGGATCATCTCGGCCAGCGTGTGATCGATGCGCGCGGGGTCGCGGCGATCGCGCAGGCTTGCCGCCAAACGGTCGCCGATCCCAAGCTTGCGCTCGACCTCGCGCAGCAGCAACACACCCCCATCCGACGACAGCATCCCGCCGTCGAAAGCAGCCTGCACTTGCTTGCCCTCAACCGGTGACAGACCAGGCAGGAAACCACTATGCTCATCCATGGCGGGCGGGCACTCCGTGAGTTCGTGTACGAGATCGCCTCGACAACGAAATCATACACGAAATCAACGGGTTAAGCTACGCCTGCCACCAAAAATCAGCCCGCTCGTGAATAATCCGGGCTAGTGGTGTGGTTCCGACACTCGAGGCCCACAGGGTCGCGAGGCTTAGAGTCCCTCTCCCCTTGTGGGAGAGGGAGGGACCCGCCGCCAAAGCGGCGGGTGGGTGAGGGGCAGGTGGCGGCGAACGGTGCCAGGAGAGTCATGCGACGCGCAG
>CAZNEU010000394.1:0-1988 GCA_964571915.1 uncultured Phycisphaeraceae bacterium | reverse complement strand
GATGTTCATGTGCCCGTCGCGGTCGCTCAGAAAATACACGCGCCCCTTGAACCACATCGGCCGCTTGCTCGTGCCGTCAAAGTCCCCCGTCAGGTTCTTCGCTTCCCCCTCCCCCTTCTTGAACCGCCACAACTGCTCGATCGTGCCGCCCTTGTAGCGCTTCGTCCAACTCCCGTTGAACGGGATGCGCACGAAGATCGTCGCCGCCTCCTCCGGCCTTCCCCCTTCGGGGTCAAACGCCGCATCCGCGCACTGCGCCAAGGGCAGCATCGTTCTCGCCCCTGTCGCCGGGTCGATCAACGTCGTCTGCTGGCTCGGCGGCGTGCTCAGTTTGTCCGTCCGCGCAATCACACGCCCGTCCGCCGTCCACCCCAGCACCCCGCACCCCGCATCATCCCACGTCAACCGCCGCGGCAGGCCGCCCGACATCGGCATCACATACACCTCCTGCGGCCCCTCATACCCCGCGATGAACGCCAGCCACTGCCCATCCGGCGAGATCGCCGGCTGCAACTCCGCTGCCGGGTGGCTCGTCATCCGCGTGGCCACACCCCCCGTGGCCTTCACCTTCCACAAGTCGCCCTCGGCCACGAACACCACCGTGTCCTTATGGATGGCCGGCTGGCGGTAGTACCCCAGCGGCGCACCCACGGGCGCAGGGGCCACCTCCCCCACCGGCGGCGCAACCGCCGGTGCCGCAGCGTGTGCGCCAGCGGCAGAGAGTGATCCGGCGGCAAGAAGCCCAGCAAGGCCCGCGGCAAGTGGTCGGTGCATAGGCCGCAGTGTACCGTACAGGCTGATCGCGGTTTCACGCGCCGCCACGCCGGGCGGGCGCAGCGAAAGAACCCGCGCGAGCCGGGTTCTGGAACATCCTCCAACGCTGGCGTCGCCCACCTGAACTCAGCCGCGCCGACGCCGCGCCGCCAGCACACCACCCAGCGCCAGCAGCCCCGCGGCCCCGGGCGTGGGATGCAGGGTCATGCGCAGGGAGTCGTCCGACGGAATCCAGTTCTACCCGCCGTCAAGACTCAACTCCGTGAACACGTCGAAAAAACTGTCGATGTGGTACATGCCGCCACCGAGATCGGTGATCGCCGTCGAACCCCGGGACTCCTGGGTGGGGCTCTCCCGGATCATCAGCCCGCCGCCCTGGATATCCAGTTGCAGCATCTCGGTGTCAAAGAACCTCGTCGCGCCCATGTCCATCGCGCTCATCACCCGCACGGTGACAGGCACGTTGGGGACGGTGACGGGCATCATGAAACCACCGGGCCCCGCGAACACGCCGCTGATCTGCGAGCCGAACACATGCACCTGTGAGCCGCCCGGCGGGGGCGGGGGCGTGGACATGGTGAAGCGCGAGTGGATCGGATCGCTCAGGTTGAACATGCCGCCGCCCCACGAGTGGAACATGCCCACGTATTCGCTGTCGAACGGGGGCAGGTTGGGGCTGTTCGCGGTGACGCCGCTGGTGTGAGACGCCAGCGCCACGGGGCCGACCAATGCCACACCCGCACAAGCCAGAGCCATTGGATTGAATCGCATACCTCTCTCCTATCTTTTCACGTCCACGCCCGAGCGCCGAACACCGCGTTCGGCACCCGGGCAACACTGCACCGCAGCCAGCCTACCTCGGATTCCCGACCGAAGAGTACCGTTCGAGGGGATTCGCAAAAAATCCTGTCGAATGCGAAATCCGCCTTACAAACCGCGTCCGTACCGACCGGACGCACGCCACCGAATGAATACAGAATTGGGCGACATTTCCCGGCCCGCCCGCCCAACAATGACACGACCGTTCACGAGGCGCTCACCGCGCCAAGAGCACGCGCCCCCCCCGCAGTCCTCGCAGGAATCGGAGACCTTCATGTCCATCTGGGAACGCCTCAAGCAAGAACTCATCGACATCGTCCAGTGGCTCGACGACACCAACAACACGATGGTCTACCGCTTCGACCGCTTCAACAACGAGATCAAGTACGGGGCCA
>CAZNEU010000393.1:0-3815 GCA_964571915.1 uncultured Phycisphaeraceae bacterium | reverse complement strand
TCCGCTCGTGAAACCCCCGCAACTCCGGTGGGGCGGACGTCCCGTCCGCCCGTGCCACCCAAGTCCGCTCGGGGACTTCGGTGCTGCCTTTCCCTCCCGCCTTCCCTTCTCCCGATGTGGCCCTGTGCCTCTGTGCGATGTGGCCCTGTACTTCGGCCCACTCCCGCCGCAGCGGCTCCATGATCACCGGCCCGATGATCAGCATGATGTCATCGCGGCTCGTGTAGTGGGCCCCGATCTGCGCCCGCTTGTCCGGGTCCAAACTCCGCTCAAACAGCGTCCCCAGGATCGACGGCTCGATCGCCGACCAGTCACGCTCCGCCACGATCGACAGCAGCCCGATCTCCCCCTTCGTCAGCCGCGGCACACGCTGGGCCTCAATGTTGCGAAACAGCCCGCCGTTAAAGTGATCGATCGCATCGCTGCCAAACGTGCCGCCCACGGCCATGGCACTGAACAGATCGCGCATCATCGTCGTGAATCGGTCCGGGTCTTCCACGCCCGCACGCACGATCTTGTAGACACTCCCCTTGTGCAGCAGCCCCACGTTCTCCGCGAAGAGCGCGAACACCACCTGCATCAAAAAGTGCGCCACATCGTGCGGGTCGTGCAGCGGCTTTCCGTCCTTCGCCTTGCGCCCCCCCACTTCCCGCGCCACATCACCCACGCGCGCTGCCAGTTCCTCCGTGATGTCGTTCACCGTCTCCTTGGGCCGGAATGACCCCGGATCGGTGAACACATTCCGCAGCAGTTGCAGCGGCGAGATGCCGCGCTCCCGCCAATCCGCAGGCACTTCCGCCAGGTCTTCCAGCCCGAACGCATGCACCCGCGTCGGGTGCCCCGTGAAGTTCGTGTGCACCTCGAAGCGGTCGATATCGCACACCACCAACAGCGGCGGGTTGTCTAGCGAGTCCTTGTACTCCTTCAACTGCCGCAGCGCGGCCGCCAGATCGGGGTGCGTGCCCTGCCGCTTGTACTCCCAGCAGAAGTGCCCCTTCTTCCACACATCCGCAAACCCGTACCCGCCCTTCCCCGCAGCGCTCACGGACACCACACGCGATGCGGGCGGGAACAACGCGCCCTCTCGTGCCCCAACTTCTTCCCGTGCCACCGAAGTCTGCTCGGAGACTTCGGTGCTGCCTCTGGCCTTTGGTGGGGTGGACGTCCCGTCCGCCCTCCGTGCCTTCTTCCCCTTCTCCGCCGCGTACACCTTGCTCCCGGCGCTCGTCGTCAGCGCATCAAACATGTACTCGTGATCGTCGCTCGGGTTATCAAACGGCGCGGCCACGTCCAGCACGCCGCACAACTCCCCGAAGTGCGTGTGCGCCGCCTGCCGCTCCGAGAGATTCCTCCCGCGCCATTTCTCCACGAACTCCGCCGCCGTCATGCTCCCGCGCTCACCCATCTCGCCAGTCTATCGGCTCCCCCCCTCCCAGAGGGAGGGGGCGGGGGGTGGGCGGGCTCTTGGGTGGTCCGGCGGTCCCTGCCGGTTCCTCTGCCACCGAACTTCGGCTCGGCGAAGTCGGAGCCGCCTTTCCTCCGCTACTCCGCTACTTCGCCACTTCGCCGCTTCGCCACTTCGTGCCCCCATGCCTCCGTGCCTTCATGCCTTCATTTGCTCTTTGCCCTTTGCCCTTTTCCTACTCCCCCTCCCCCACCCCCATCTTCTCCAGCACACCGTCAAACTGCGCCACCGTATAAAAATGCACGCTGATCTTGCCGCGGTTGCCCGTCCGGTCCGTCCGCAACTGCACCTTCGTCCCCAGGTGGTTGCTCAGCCGCTTCTCCAGGTTCGCCATCATCATCTTCCGCGAGCGCCGCCGAATCTCCTCTTCCGTCCCGTCGGGCAGCTCATCCCCGCGGTCCATCGCCTCGTCCTTCAGCGCCGAATCTCTCCCCACGTTCACGATCGCCTGCGCAATCCGCTGCTCCAGTTGCCGCACGCTCCACCCCTCCCGCGCCGCGCGCAGGCCCCACAACACCCGCGCGCTCTCACGTGGTATCGACAGCAGCGCCTTGCCGTGCCCCACGCTCAGCGCCCCCTCATCAATCGCGCGCCGCACCTTCTCGTCCAACTCCAGCAGCCGAACCAGGTTCGCCACGCTCGAGCGCTCCATCCCCACGCGCTCCGCCACCTCCGCCTGCGTAAGCGAGAACTTCTCCGCCAGGTTCGCCAGCGCTCCCGCCCGCTCCATCGGCAGCAAATCCTCCCGCTGCACGTTCTCAATCAAGCCCCACTCCGCGCTCTCTTCATCGCTGATCTCCACCACCACGCACGGCACCCGCAGCACCCCCGCCATCTTCGCCGCGCGCCAGCGCCGCTCGCCCGCCACCAGTTCATACGCCGCGTCTTCTTTGGCCATTTGGCCATTTGCTATTTGACCATTTGTCCTGACCACCAGCGGCTGCATCACCCCGGCGGTCTTGATCGACTCCGCCAGCCGCGCCAGGGCCGCCGCATCAAAGTGCCTGCGCGGCTGGAACCGGCTGGGCACAATCTCCCCCACCGCCACCATCACCAACCGCCCCCCCTCCACCCCCGGTCCCCCCCCCACCTCCCCCTCGGGTCCGGGTGCCGCGGGCGGTGCCGCGGTTGGGGCGCTTTCAGGTGCGCCGTCCGTCGCCGCCGCCACCCGGGCCGCAACTGGCCGACCGGCAGCGATCGGGGTGGCGGGCGGACCTGACGAGATCGGTATGGCGGGTCCCGGTATCTGCGGGACTCTCGCCCCGCCCGCAAATGTATCCAATGATACATCATGTTCATTAGTGCGAATTCGTGGTGCCGCCACCTCCACCGGCGCCAGATGCCCCAGCAGGCTGCTCAGCCCGCGACCCAGTTTTCGCGGCTTCACGTTCGTCTCTTTCGCGCCCATTCGTGGCTCCTTTTCCTCCATGCGTCCATTCTCATCGTACCGCCGCCCGCACCCGGCTGCACAAATCCACAATCCCCGACGCAATGTTCCACGTGGAACATTCTCGCGCTACCATCTGAGACGCGCGATCGCAAGGATCCGCTCTCTTGCCCATGCGCTCTTGGCACGGGTATGACATGCCACCAGGCCGTGCAACGCGCAGTGTTCCACGTGGAACATTCGCATTGTCGGCACGAGGCGTTCCCATTGGCCCTGTCCACGGCGCGGCTGAGAACCTGTCCAGCACGCGAGGATGGGCAAATCGAGCCGCGCAATCGGTCCGATTTGCGCGAGAGTCTCCAGACGCCAGTGGCGCTGGCTCCGCTGGATCGTGATTGCTCCGATGAGCAAAGTACCTCGAAAGTGATGGACCGTGTACGCAGTCAAACAACGGTTTGGAGTTTGTACGCATGTTTCATGGCCAGCCGCAGCAGCATTCACCGCGGCCATCGATCGATGTTTCGCTCGCGCACATGCAGCGGCTGGCGACGCTGGGCACGCTGACGGGCATGATCGCGCACGAGTTCAACAACATTCTCACGCCCGTGCTGAGTTACGCGCAGATGGCTCTGGACGCGCCGGCGGACCAAGCCCTGGCCCGCAAGGCCCTGGAGAAGGCGGCGGCGGGGGCGGAAAAGGCCGCGCGGATCGCGGAGGCGATTCTGGAACTGTCGCGCGACGGTGATGGCGAGCGCGAGAGGAGCGGGGGGGGTTCTGAGTCGGCGGATGTGGGCGCGGCGGTGAAGAGTGCGCTCGGGTGCATGGCGCGCGAACCCAAGAAGGACGGGATCAAGGTGAAGGTGGATGTGGCCGGCGCCGGGAGCGCGGCGATCCGGCCGGTTGCGCTTCAGCAGGTGGTGCTGAACCTGATGCTCTACGCGCGCAGGGCGATGGCGGGGAGTG
>CAZNEU010000392.1:0-1912 GCA_964571915.1 uncultured Phycisphaeraceae bacterium | reverse complement strand
CCTGTTGCTCGCCCGCCTCGATGCGTACCTGGAGAACGAGCACCCCGCCATCCAGATCGACCAGGACCAGGAGATTCCGCGGTGGGTGATCCAGAAACTCTTTGACCTGGGCGTGCTGGGCATGACCATCCCCAAGGAGTTCGGCGGCCTGGGCATGGGCATCACCAGTTACAACCGCGTGCTCGAGCGCATCGGCCACAACTGCGGCTCCACGGCCGTGCTCGTGTCGGCCCACCAGTCCATCGGGTGCAAGGCCGTCATGCTCTTCGGCAACCCCGAGCAGCACAAGAAGTGGCTGCCGCACCTCGCCAAAGACTGGGTCTCCGCGTTCTGCCTCAGCGAGCCCAACGTCGGTTGCGATGCGGGCGGGCAGGAGACCACCTTCGAGAAGGACGGCGATTACTACGTCGTGCATGGCGAGAAGAAGTGGGCCACCAGCGGCGCCATCTCCGGCCTCTTCACCGTCATGTGCCGCGAGAAGCGCCCCGACGGGAAGGGCAAAATCTCCGCCCTCGTCATGCACCCGTGGATGGAGGGCGTCGAGATCTTCTCCAAGAACCGCTCCAAGATGTCCATCCGCGGCACGTGGCAGGCCCGCATCCGCTTCCACGGCGTGCGCGTCCACAAAAGCCACCTGCTCGGGCAGGAAGGCCGCGGCTTGCAGATGGCCCTCTCCTGCCTGAACTACGGGCGTTGCACGCTCAGCGCAGGCATGTTGGGCGGCGCCCGCAAGGCGATGGACCAGGCCACCAAGTGGACCATGACGCGCTACCAGTTCCAGGCCCCGCTCGCGGAGAAGGAACTGGTGCGCCAGCGCCTCGCCCGCATGGCCGCGTACACCTACGCGATGGACGCGGTGCTCTACATGACCACCGGCATGTTGGACCGCCACGACGACGACATCCAGGTGGAGACCGCCATCTGCAAGGTCTTCTGCTCCGAGTGGGGGTGGCGGACGGTGAACGATGCCCTGCAGGTGATGGGCGGCGAATCGAACATGACCGAGAACGAGGTGGAGCGCATCTTCCGCGACTCACGCATCAACCTCATCGTCGAGGGCGCCAACGAGGTGATGCAGAGTTACGTCTTCGGCTACGGCGGCAAGCAACTCGCCGAGATGATGCTGGGCGTCCAGCAGGCCCTCACGAAGGAGAAGGGCGAGCCGGTCGGCGCGTTCATCGCCAAGGCCCTCCGCAACGGCCTGCGCCCGCAGATCATGAAACGGGCGATCCCCCTCGGGCTGGAGGTCTTCCTGGGCATCCGCAGGCGCACGCCGCGGATCGACACGGTGCAGCCCGAACTGGCCCCCGTCGCCCGGCGCCTCGGGCAGAAGGTCGCCGAACTCACCTTCCAGTTCAAGATGATGTCCTACCGCTATCAGGAAGACATCCTCAAGCGCCAGGCCGTGCAGGCCCGCGTGGCCGATGTCGCCATCCTCCTGCACGCGGCCCTGTGCACGCTGGCCCGCCTCGACCTGGACCTGCGCACCCACACCGGCAACGGCGCCGACACGGCCTTTGCACGCGACAAGGCCGCGGCGCTCCACTTCTTCGATCTGGCCGAGCGCGAGATCGAGCAGACCTGCCGCTCCATGTACGTTCACGCCGACGACACCATGCTCGCCGCGGCCGACGCGGCCATGGCCCACAGCGCCACACTCCCCAACCGCGACTTCGTCATCTCCGAACGCTCGCCCAACGCCCGCGGCACCGGCAGAACACCCCGGCAGGAGGGCATCAAGCCCTTCCCCGGCGAGAAGTGGGCCAACCTGCCGCACCAGCCCAGGCCCAGCCCGACGGAGCAGGCGGCCCAGGTGTAGGGTGGTCCGGCCGTCCCGGCCGGATGGTTGGAATGGGTGCCGGCCCGAACAACCACGGACACGCTGCCATACTCACCCGCAGCCTCTGTCCCC
>CAZNEU010000391.1:0-2048 GCA_964571915.1 uncultured Phycisphaeraceae bacterium | reverse complement strand
CCGGCGTCCTCGAAACTCTCGCGCTCCATGACGTGGCACCAGTAGCATGTGCGGTAGCCGATGGAGAGGAAGATGGGAACGTCGCGGGTGCGTGCCGCGGCGAAGGCCTCCTCCCCCCACTCGTGCCAGTCCACCGGGTTGTACGCGTGCTGGAGGAGATAGGGGCTGCGCGAGAGGAGCAGGCGGTTGGGGGCGGGGCGCGGCTTGGGCGGTGGCACAGACGCGCCATCAGCCGACATGCGAGGCCCCTTGGCGGGTGCCGTTGGCGCCCGGGCGCGCCGGCGCGAGCGTCATGGGCTCAACCACGATCACGCTCAGCCCCCCCACCGCGCGGCCCCGTGGCGGGACGGCCGCCGGAACCAGGTTGGATGAACCGGGCAGCACTCGCGCCGCTGCCACCGCACCGATGAGCGTGGCATCTGCCGGGAGACGGCGGAGGACCAGGCGCACCCAGCCGGTCTTGGCGCGGGAGGGATCGGAGGCTGCAAAGGCCTCTATCGCTTCGGCGAAGGCTTTGGCCGCGCTGCGGAGCGCAGGGACTTGGGCCGGCCGGTCGGAGACATCGGCGTTGAGCACGCGCAGGATTGCCCCGCCAAGTGCGCGGCGCGGCGTGCCCGTGGCCGCGCGGGCCGCGAGAATGCGCTGGGCATCGGCATCCAGCAGGATGGGGATCGCTATGGAGGCCACGGTTTCGCCAAGTTGGCGTTCGGCGGCCTGGGTGGCCGAATCTCGGCGCGTGCGGCCCAGGCCGGCCACCACGCCCACCCCGCGCCGCACAACAACGGCCCCGCACCGGAGGGCGAACGCATCAAGGCCGGCGCAAAGCGGCAGGCTGATGCCGGGGTCGGCGCCGCCCTTGAGCAGGTCGGCCGCGGTGAGATCAAGCCCCTCGCCGCTGCCGGGTTCAAGCCCGGCGTGCATGAGCGATTGCAGGCCGGCCCACGCGGCCTCGTGGGCCACGCGGCGTGCGGCCTGCTGCGCATCGTCTCCGGCGTGCTCATGCTCCAGGAGGGAGGAGATAACCCCCTCACGCCACAAGGGCACGCTCCAGCGCCAGGATTCGAGCAGGCGGGCGTAGCGGGGGCTGGTGGCGAGCGCGGTGGCAACCTGCTCGCGGCCCAGGCCAGCCGCGGGAACAGGCAGGAAGGTGGCCACCCGCTCGCCCAGCAGGCAGGCGGCCAGCGCGGCGGGGTCGAGGAGCGTGAGGTCGTAGGGGCTGAGGGCGAGGTCCACGGTGCGGAGCGTAGGTCTGCTCGCAAAACGACCAAGGGGCCATGCGCGATGCACGGCCCCTTGGGGGTTCACAACATTGTCTGACCCGCTGAGGGAAACTCAGCGACGACGACGGCCGGCCAGAAGGCCGCCGAGGCCGAGCAGAGCCGCCGCGCCCGGGGTGGGGACGCGGAAGAACTGGTCGCCCTGTACGCCGTTGAAGTTGAAGCCGCCGGCCCCGGGGTAGGCCCCGATGCCGTTGCCCGAGCCGCCCAGGGTCTGGGTGCTGAGGGTCGAGCCGTCGCCGCCGACGATCACGGCGAAGACATCGAAGAACGAGGGAATCGCGCCGAGGTCGAGGTTGGCCAGCGGCACGCTGAAGCCGATGCCGGTGTTGTAGCCGGCCGCGGTGGCCTGGCCGCCCGCATCCAGGAAGGTGAAGCCGAAGGGGAGGCCGCCGCCCTGGTTGTTCACGGAAGCGCGCTCGCCGTTCTGGCTGCCGCCCGAGGGAACATCGCCGCCGCCGTTGCTCCAGCCCACCTGGCCGATGTAGTTGCCGCTGCCGTTGCCGGCGAAGTCGTAGACCGTGCGGTCGATGTACAGCGTGCCGCCGTCGCCGTTGAGCACATAGGCGTAGTCGGCGCCAAAGGCCGCGTCGAGGACCATGCCACCCATGTTGGCACCCGCGACGAAGGGCAGGGTGTTCGCGCCACCCGCCTTGGTGTCGAACATGATGACCAGTTTCTCGAAGCCGGTGTTGAGCCTGCCGCCGAACAGCATGTTCAGGTTGCCGCCGACGATCTCAGCCTTGGCGTTGGTCAGCGAGTTGTTGCCGC
>CAZNEU010000390.1:0-3536 GCA_964571915.1 uncultured Phycisphaeraceae bacterium | reverse complement strand
GAGGCGATGCTGAACGTGGCCAGCACGAGCGACATGGCGGCGATGCCCCCCGACGTGACCGGCAGGCGCACCTGCGGAACCACGCGCCCGGGCCACTCCCACGTCATCGCCCACTTGGCGCAGAGCATGAACACCAGCAGGAACAAGGGCATGGCCACCAGCAGGCGCGGGTAACCCTCGCCGGTGGGGTGGTAGAACTCGGACGGAAACTCCATGGGCGCGGCCAGAAAGACCGTGAGCGAGTAGAACTGGACGAAGCCGAGCAGGAAGATGTTCCGCCACGAGACCAGCGGGTAGCCGCGGTACAGGTAGCCGAACGCGACGATCCCTGCGCAGATGATCGTGAGCGCCAAGCCGCACATGGAGAGCATGAAGAGCATGGTGGGGTGGGTGGGGCGGAGCGAGCGACAGCGGCGTGAGGAGTGCGGGGCGCGGGTGGCGGCGGTGATACGCCGGTGAATCATCATCGGGTCGGGCGGGGCGGCGGCCGCAACCCAACATCGGCCCCGTCGGTTATCGCACCCGATGGGCTTCGGACGTGATCGTAGAGGGGCGGGTGGCGGGCCTTGTGCGTTGTTTGCTAGGAATGGGTGCCGATGCCGACCGCCCGCAGCGCCGCGCGGATGCCGTTCACAGGGTCGCCGCGGGTGCGCCAATCGGCCAGAACAGCGCGGCTGTTGGCCATGTATTTCTCCAGCACGCCGGGCGTGGTGGCATCGCGCAGCGCGCTGGTGAGCGCGGCGAGGTCATCGGGGGGCACAAGGTGGCCGTTCACGCCGTCGCGCACCAGTTCGCCCGCCGCGCCCACCGCTTCGCAGCAGACGATGGCCATGCCGGCGCAGGCGGCCTCGTTGATGACCACCCCCCAGGGTTCGTAGACGCAGGGGTGGAGGAGAATGTGCGAGGCGCGGTAGATGGCGCTGATCTTGGCCTGATCGCCGATGAAGCCGGCGGCGAAGATGCGAGCGGCGAGCGCCGGGGGAATGTGGCGTTTCACATCCGCCAGGAGCGGGCCGTCGCCGATGACCACCAGGTCCCAGTCGGGTCGCTGCGCGGCGACGGCGATGAACGCATCCAGGGCAAGCAGCGGGCGCTTGATGGGGATGAGGCGCGCGCAGAAGACGATGCGTTTGCGAACCGGGTCGAGGCCCAACTGCGCGCGCGTGGCATCGACGGATGCCTGCGGCAGGTTCTCGATCAGGGCGTAGTCGGGTTCGTAGGGGGTGTAGAAGATGCGGTCCGGCCGGGCCCCGTACCTGAGGTAGTACTCGCCGCCGTAGGTGCCGCAGGGCATCACCCCGTCGCACATGCTCACGATGCGGCGGACGAAGTGGGGCTTGATGAGGCGCTTCCAGCCGCGCAGGGTTTCGCCCTTGAGGTTGGAATCGGCGACCATGAACACGGGTGTGCGGTTGCGGTGGGCCCAGTGCAGGATGCGGAGGCGGCCGGGGTCGTTGTAACCGCAGAGCATGATCGCGGCGGGGCGGACCTGTTTGAGGAAGCGGATGATGCGGCCGCCCTTGCGCCACTCGCGCGGCGCGGCACGCAGGCCGGAGGAGGAGCCCACGCTGTCTCCCTGCCCGAAGAAGAAGACGCGTGCGCGGTCGCCCGTGTCGAGGGTCCAGCCCTGGTCGGCCACATCGTGGGTGTAGATGGTGAGGAGGCGGGCCTGGCGCAGTTCGCTGTCGATGCGGCGGTGCAGGGCCAGGCGGTAGGGGGTGGGGACGTTGGTGATGATGACCACGTCGGGGCGCCCCGAGGGATCGGCGGCGGGGAGCGTGATTGGGATCGAGGCGGGAGGCGGCATGGAGGCCGGATCATTGGGTGTGAGACGCGGTGACGTGGACACGCGGGGTGTTTGGGTATCATCGCCCCCATGCCCATACTCGTCTTTCAGCACGGCGATGGCGACGGCCCCGGCCGCGTCGGCCCCATCCTTCGTTCGCACGCGCACACGCTCGACATTCGGCGGCCAGACCTTGCCAAGGGCCGCGGCGTGCCGGTGGACTACGACAACGTGCAGGCGGTTATCAGTTTGGGCGGCAAGGTGAACGTGGCGGATGCCGACAAACTGCCGTGGTTGCAGGCCGAGATGGACTACCTGCGGGGCGCGCACGAGTGCGGCCTGCCCGTGGTGGGCCTGTGCCTGGGCGCGCAACTGATTGCGAAGGCTTTGGGCGGCACCGTGAGCCCGATGGCCAAGCCGGAGTGGGGGTTCTGCCGCGTGCAGCAGACGGTGGCGGGCAACACCGACACGATCCTGGCGGGCATTCCGTGGGGCACATGGCAGTTGCAGATGCACTGGCAGGAGGTGAGCACGCTGCCGCCGGGGGCCACGCTGCTGGCCACGAGCGCGGCGTGCAAGGTGCAGGCGTTCAAGATGGGGTTGCGGACGTACGCGTTCCAGTTTCATCCTGAGACAACCAAAGAGCAGGCGGAGGCCCTGGCCCGCGACCCGGAGGTGATCGCCGAGATGCAGAAGGCGGGGCTGACACCGGCGGAGTTTTTGCGGCAGGCGGGCGAGCACTACGAGGCGTTCGCGCGCGCGGGCGACCGCCTGTTTGGCAACATCGCCAGTTTCATGTTTCCCATGCTGGCGAAGGCAAGGAGTTAGGGGACACGCGAAAGGTGATGGGTGGTGGGTGATAGTTCTCTATCGCATCTACGCCTTCCAGCCCGAAGGGCTGAAAGTCAATAGCCGGGGGTTGAGGAGGCTCGGCGACGAAACCCCCGGTAAACGCCCCCCTTGCCAATGCACCCCGGACGGGGTGCACGAACCACACCCCCAGCCCATGGCTTTCAATGGAGCAAGCCGATGGGTGGCAGAGACTGGCTCGAAGCCACGGAGAAAGAACTTTGTTGCGCGGCAGTGTGTTTGGCCTTGAAGTTCCCGCCGACTTTGTGCTCGCCCGCGATGCGTGCAGTTACGGCTACTTCCTGCTCGCTCCCAGCCGGTGGGAGCCGGAGTCGTGGACGCTGAAGCAGTCTCTGGACCTGGCCGACGCGGGCGGGGGGGGCGGGCCCGCGGTGTGCGTGCGCATCTCGCAGGTGGGGCCGAAGGGCGCGGAGGACACGCGCTCGATGGCGCGTCTGCGCGGACGGCCCTTGCGCGTGGCGTGCGACGCGGGCCTGAGCGGGCGGGCACGCGCGGCCGCGATCGGGCACATCACACGCATCCTGCGGCTTGATGAGGGGCAAGAGGTGGCCCGGGCGTTTCATCGCGTGGACCCGCGTTGGAAACGCGGCGGGCAGTGCCGCCTCTGCCGTTCGGCCACGCTGTTTGAGGATGTGGTCAAGACCGTGACGAGTTGCAACGTAGCGTGGACGGGCACGGTTCGCATGAACCGGCGCTTGTGCGAAACGCTGGGAAGGCGAACGGCTTCGGGCACGTTCGCGTTTCCCACGCCGGCCGCGCTGGCCGGGCAGCGACCTGCCTTCCTGCGGGGCAGGTGCGGCGTGGGCTATCGCGACAAGCGGATCGTGGAGATCGCCAAGTTGTTCGCACGCGGCAAGGCCGGGCAGGCTCAACTTGAGGA
>CAZNEU010000389.1:0-3181 GCA_964571915.1 uncultured Phycisphaeraceae bacterium | reverse complement strand
GGCATGACTGGTGCCACGACAGCCGGCGTTGAGAACCTGACATTCATCGGCAACCCCGCGCTGCCTGGCGCAGTTGGTTGGCACGACTGATCGCAGCGCGCCAGGGCTCATGTGCTTTCGCAGGGCGTGAGCCGCACTCCGGCACGCGGCGGCAATTTCGATCCGAGAGATGATCCGATTCAGAGGTCCGCCACCGTGGCGGGCCTCTTTTTCATTGGGCGTGGGCCGCCGCGCCCACGCCTCGTCCCCGGCCCCTGCCATTTTCCGTGAAATCGGTCCGGCACCGCTCCCAACAACCGTTGGTCCGGCCATGTTCTACAGCCACCACGCACCCGGCCGGCATGTAAAGGAGCAGACCATGTTCGGCCTCACTCGCACGATCGTCCGCGTTGGAGTCATCGGCGCCCTGGCCACGGGCGGCCTGGCGATGATCGCCGGGCCCGAGCGTGTCGGGGCGTTGTTCAGCCAGGCGCGCAACTGCGTAACCGACAAGATCGATCAGGCCATCACCGACCCGGTCGCCCTGCGGGCCCAACTGCGCGAACTGGAGGCCAGTTACCCGCGCCGCATCGAGCAGGCGGAGAACGACCTGCGCGAGGTGCGGGGGCAGATGGCCCAACTCAACCGCGAGTCCAACGTCTCCGAGATGGTCGTGGAGATGGCCGCGCGAGACCTGGAGGGCCTCCAGACGCTCATCACGCAGGCCGAGTCGGCCCGCGGCACGGTCACGAACGTCTCGCTGGGTGATGCCGAGCCGCGCCGCATTGAGATCGTGTTCAACGAGCAGCGCCTGTCGATCGACAACGCGTATGTGCGTTCGGCGGAGATCACCAACACCCGCACGGCGCACATGGCCCGCGCGGGGGACATCCAGCGCGACCTGGGCTACCTGACGAAGCAGGAGGGGCGCCTGGGCTCGCTGGTGAGCAAACTCAAGGGTGAGCAGTCCGAGTTCCAGGTGCAACTCTGGCAACTGGATCGGCAGGTGGATTCCATCGCCCGCAACGACCGCATGATCGACATCCTGGCCAAGCGTCAGCAGAGCATCGAGGAGCAAAGCCGCTACAAGGCCGCGAGCCTTGACCACCTCCAGACGAAGGTGGCGGACATCCGGGCCAAGCAGGAGGCGGAACTGGCGGCGCTGGCCGCGGGTCAGGAACGCAGCGACTACGAGCACAAGGCCAAGATGGCGATCGACGCGGCCAGCGCGCGGGCGAGCCTGCAGGAGGCGGCCCGAGTCAAGCAGGGCAAGAAGGATCAGGTGATCGAAATCCGCGCCCTGCCCACGACCGCTCCCGCCGCGCCGACACGCAGCGAGCCGACGAAGTCGGTGAACGCCTCGCCGGTGGGGTAACGGGGAGGGCACGGAGGCACGAAGGCAAGGCGGACAGGTCGCCACGGCGACTGAAACAGATGTCCGCCCCACCAAGGAAAGACCCAGAGGCCCGCCCCGCAGGGGACGGGCCTTTTTCATGCCGACCCCATCAATCCGTCATGCCATCACTCCATCGCTCCGTCGCTCCGTCACTTCCCCCCGTCCTCCCTACTATCACCCATGCGGATCATTCTCGCCAATCCACGGGGTTTCTGCGCGGGCGTCCACATGGCGGTGGACGTGGTGGACCAGTTGCTGGAACTGTGCAAGGACGTGCCGATCTACGTCTACCACGAGATCGTGCACAACAAGCACGTGGTGCAGCGCTTCGTTGATCGCGGAGCCGTCTTTGTTGAAGACCTGGCGGAGGTGCCGCAGGGCGCGATCGTGGTGTTTTCCGCGCATGGGGTGTCGCCCGCGGTGCGAGAGTTGGCCCGCGAGCGACACCTGACGGCCGTTGATGCGACCTGCCCGCTGGTGACGAAGGTTCACTCCGAGGCCATCCGTTACGCGCGCCAGGGTTACCAGATTCTGCTGGTGGGGCACGAGGCTCATCAGGAAGTGGTGGGCACGCGCGGCGAGGCCCCCGAGGCCACGCAGGTGGTTGAAAGCCCCGACGACATTCCCCACCTGCACATCAAGGACCCCAACAAACTCGTCTACCTGACGCAGACCACGCTGAGCACCGACGATGCCGAGATCATCATCAGCGCGCTCAGGCGGGCGTTCCCCAACATCAAGGAGCCGCCGGGGTCGGACATCTGCTACGCCACCACCAACCGCCAGCAGGCCGTGCGGCAGATCGCCCCCGAGTGTGATGTGGTGCTGGTGGTGGGGTCCAAGAACTCGTCCAACTCCGTGCGTCTCACGGAGATCAGCGAGAACGTGGGCGTGGATGCCTATCTGCTGGATGACGTGCGCGAACTCAGCGACGAGTGGTTCGCCCCCACGCCCGGCCGGGGGCGCGACGCGACCATCATGCTCACGGCCGGGGCGAGCGCCCCGGAGGACCTTGTGGCGGAGATCTGCCGGACGCTGCTGGCCAAGTACGGCGGGCAGATTGAGCAGAGAGATATCGTGGTGGAAGACACCGAGTTCGCCCTGCCTGCCACGCTGAAGCGGTTGATGCGTGAGCACGGGATCGACCCCGACGGTCGCAAGATTCGCGTGGGCAACTGGCAGATCACGCAGGACGCGTACGGGGCCGTGCCGCTCACCGTGTCGGCCAGGGCCTGAATCCGGCACGGGACTCACGCCGTGCGCGCGCGCCGCTCACCCGCGCCACGCCCGAAACAGCACGCCCAACAGCAGCACGCCCAGCGGGAGCGCGCCGATCAGCACCCATTGCAGTGCCGCGCGTTGCGAGGCGGTCAGATCGGGGATGGTGGGCGAGGCCTGCGATGCCGCGCCGCGGCCGAGGCGGTCGTCTCTACCGGCGAGCCACCACACCGACGATTCCAGCAGTTGCAGGTTGCCGGGCGCATCAAACACGGCGCGTCCGTCAATGACAGTGGAGGCTCGTGTTACGCCGTCGAAGAACCAGCCGTTGGAGCCGATGACCATCGCTCGCTGGCGCGGCGTGCTGGGCGGAAAGGTCGGGTCCGTGCGCTCGATCGCCGCGGCGAGCATGAGACCTTCGGGCGGAAGCGGCGCGGCACGCGGGCCGTCCGGGCGCGGCAGGTCGGTCAGTTTCTCTCGCTCCACCGGGAGCGCCTGCCGCAGGGGCTGCCAGGCCTCGTCGGTCCAGCGGTCTGGGCCGGGTTCGATGGTCATCAGGGGCCACACGTGCGCGCCCGGTGGAGGGGG
>CAZNEU010000388.1:0-5172 GCA_964571915.1 uncultured Phycisphaeraceae bacterium | reverse complement strand
GCAGGCGTTCTGGATCGACACCTGGCTGCGGCGCAACTACGAGGGGCTGGAGAGCCGCTACATCGTGCATGACGTGAGCGCCCAGGAGGTGGACCGGGCCACGTTCTTCTCGGTGCGGGAGGACGGCGGCACGCGGATCTCCTCGGCCTTCCAGTGCGCCAAGGACCTGCTCGATGCCCATTACAACCCGAGCGATTGGAACACGTATCTGTTCCACTTTTCAGACGGCGACAACTCCAGCGACTCCGACAACCGCTTGTGCGTCCACCTGCTCCAGAAGCACCTGCTGCCCATCATCAACATGTTCGGGTACGTGCAGGTGAAATCCGCTTACGGCAGCGGCCACTTTCTGGGGGTGTTGAAGGAGGCCTTCCCCGAGCAGGCGATGGGCTTTGCCGCGGCGAGGACATCCCCGAGCGTCGAGGCGGGCAAGGTGGTCACCAGCCGCGTGAACGACCGCGAGGATATTTACGAGAGTCTGCGAACGCTGTTCAAGGCCGGGCGCTGAGGGCCGGCGCGGGCGCAGCATGAGCCTCAACAGTTCAGGCCCATATCCGCGCTCAGTCGCGCGGCACGGACAGCCACGGTGGGGTCCATCCGCATGAGCGGCGGCCAGGCCCGCACGGCCTGCCCGCGGCGCTCGTCGCCGGGCATCTTTGGTGTCGCGTCAACGCACCAGACACCGCCAATCACCTCGGCGTCGCGGCTGGCATCGCTGTTGGCCAGCCAGTGGAAGAACGCATCGTCGGGGTCGTGCACGTCGGCATCTTCCCCGACGACAATCAGAAATCGGACTGGTCCGGTGGAATGGACATCCTGAGTGGGGCGGACATCCTGTCCGCCATTCTGCCAGGCCCCGGCAATAGCCTCCAGTGCCCGTCGCCCATCGCCGGGCGCGGCCTTGGTGGCTTTCACGAGCAGCCACCCATCGGTGTGCAGGGCCGCGTCGAGCACGCCGGGCACGGCCCGCGCGGCCGCGACCACCTCGCGGGCATCAGCACTCTGAACTTTGGACGCTGAACTGTCCAGTGCCCGCCCATCCACCTCTTCGCCAGCGACCTTCCGCGTGCAATCGAAGCCGATCTTCATGCCCGCGCCCAGGCGCGGGGCGGCGTGGTCGAGGATGTCCAGCGGGCCGTGGACGCGCTCGATGTCTCGGGACGGAACGCAGTTGGCCGCGGCGGCGTGGAGCACGGCGCTTGTATCGTGCACATCGACGTCGTCATCAACGACGAAGACGGTCTTGGTCCACGCCATCTGACCGGCACCCCACACGCTGTGCATCACGCGGCGGGCCTGGAGCGGGTACTGCTTCCTGATCTTGACGAAGGCGCAGTTGTGGAACGCGCCGAACATCGGCAGGTCGTAATCCTCAATGTCGGGAATGAGCGTCCTGAGGAGGGGCAGGAAGATGCGCTCGGTGGCCTTGCCGAGGTAGTAATCCTCCTGCGGCGGCGGGCCCACGATGGTGGTCGGGTAGATCGCCTCGCGCCGGTGCGTGATCGCGCTCACCTCGAAGATCGGGTAGCGGTCGGGCATGGAGTAGAAGCCGGTGTGGTCGCCGAAAGGCCCCTCGAAGACGGCGCCGGGGCCGAGGCCGTAGGGATCAGCGTTTGCGATTTGCGCCGCCGTCGCCGGCTGCCAACCTATTCCGCCCGCCGCCGCGCTCACCCAGCCTTCGATCACCATCTCGGCGTTCGCGGGCACCCACAGCGGTACGGTCTTGGCACGCACGAGCGGGATGCCGCCCTTGTTCAAGTAGCCGGCGAGGAGCAACTCGCTGAGGCCGGGCGGGAGGGGCGCGGTGGCCGCGTAGGGCATCACGCTCTCGCCGCCGAGGGCGATGGCCACGGGCATGGGCGCACCAAGTTTTTTCCAACTGCGCCAGTGGCGTGCGCCGTCGTGGTGCATGTGCCAGTGCATGGCGAGGCGGTTGGTGGCGAGCAACTGGGCCCGGTACATGCCGATGTTGTGGCTGGCGGGTTTGGGGTCGTCGCGGTCGTCGGCGTGGATCGTGTGAACGCCGCCGAGCGTGATGTATCGCCCGCGGAAGTTGGCCTCCCACTCCGCCCCCCCCTCCCCGCGCCCGAGGCCGGGCACGTGGTCGTTGACATCCGCCGGGTAGCCGACCGATGCCAGGTCGCCATCCAGCGGCCAGCAGCGGATCAGCGGCAGGCGGGTCAGGTCCACCCTGTCGCCCGTGAGCACCACCTGTTGGCACACGCCGCTGCCGCGCTTGCGTTTTGGGGGGATCGTGAGCAGCGGCCGGAGGCGTTTGGCCAGGCCGAGCAACTCGGGCAGCGTGCGCGGCGGCTGGGGCTTCACCAGATCCGCGATCCGGCCAGCAATCGCCTCAAAGCCCGAGGGCGTGTCGCACCCCAGGGCCATCTCCATGCGGCGGTAACTCCCCCAGGCGTTGATGAGCACAGGGAAGTCGGACCCCTGCACGTTCTCGAAGAGCAGGGCGTGCCCGCCGCGGTCGTGGTGCCGCGGGTCGGTCCGCCTGGCCGCGGCGCTCGCCGGAACGGCGCAGGGCGACTTGCTGACGCGGTCGGTGATGGCGGAGACTTCGAGGACGGGGTTCACGGACGCTCGAACCCGTTTCAGTTCGCCCGCGCGATCGAGCGCGGTCACGAAGTCTCGCGTCGTGGGATACATTGGTCGCCGAGCGTATGCCCACACCACCCTCCCTACCCCCCCCACCCCCCGCCACGCCAGCGCCCAACTCGCGTAAGTACTGGCTGGCGTACTTTGACCTGATGGCGGGCAAGCCGCCGCGGGAGGCGCTTGTGAAGGCTCTTGACACGTTCGAGGCGGAAGACGCTGGCCGCGGCGAGGCCGTGTGGCGCATCGCGATGGATGTGGGCTGTGGCGAGGGGCGCGACACGCGGGAGATTCTGCGACGCTCGCACCCGACGATCTGGCGCGTGTCGTGTTCCGATCCTGTCGCTGAGGCGATCGAGCGCACGGTTCAGCCGCTCTCTCCTGCACAAAGGGAGAGGTTGCACGGAGCGGTGTGCACGCTGCAGGACATGCCGCGGGTGTACGCGGCGGGCGTGCCGCGTGCAGGTGCGGAGGGTTTGGCGCGGAGCGTGGACATGGTGAACGCCAGTTACGTGCTGCCGTTCGTTCCGCCGGAGGACTTCGAGGGTGTGTGGACGTGGCTGCGAGCCAGTATCGCGCTGGGCGGGCGCTTCGCGGGGCAGTTCTTCGGGCCGCGCGATTCGTGGGCGACCATTCCCGGCCGCTCGCACCACACCGACGAGCAGGTGGCGGCCATGCTCACCGGTTTCGACATCGAGCATCTGAACATCGACGACAAGGACGGGCACGACCCGTTCGGCAACGCAAAGCACTGGCATGTGTATCACGTGGTGGCGCGAAAGCGGTCGTAGCGGGCGAGGAACAACCGATATCCAGTCAGCATGGTTCAAGCGGTCAAACATACCGGTGTATCTGGGAGCGACCTCGCCATTGACGTAGCCGAGGCCGACAAGGTGTATTCCGGCAAGGTCCACGCCCTGCGCTCGGTGCGGGTCGCGGTCCATCGCGGCGAGGTGTTCGGCCTGCTGGGCCCCAACGGGGCTGGCAAGAGCACGCTGGTGAAAATCCTGATGACGATCGTGCGGCCCACGCGCTGCCGCGGCACGATGCTGGGGCGCGCCATCGGGCACAAGCCGACGCTGGCTCGCATCGGCTACCTGCCCGAGCACCATCGGTTCCCGGATTATCTGACGGGGCGGCAGGTGCTGGAGCACTTTGCCGCGCTCTCGGGCGTGGGCCGCGCGGAGCGCCGGAAGCGTGCGGGGGAACTGCTGGACCTGGTAGGCATGACGCGCTGGGCGGGCCACCGGGTGCGGCAATACTCCAAGGGGATGCGGCAACGCATCGGGGTGGCGCAGTCGCTGATGAACGACCCGGACCTGGTGCTGCTGGATGAACCGACCGACGGCGTGGACCCCGTGGGCCGGCGCGACATCCGCAACGTGCTCACTGAGATGAAGCGGCGCGGCAAGGCGGTGCTGGTGAACTCGCACCTCTTGAGCGAACTGGAGATGGTGTGCGACCGCGTGGCGATCATGGTGCAGGGGAGCGTGACGAGCCAGGGGACGATTGAGGAACTGACGGCGTACGGAAGGCGGTACGAGATTGAGGTTGAGAACCTGGGGCTGAAGCACCTGGGCGCGGCGGCGGGGGCCGACGGTTTGTGGACACGTGCCGCGGCACGGCTGCCCGCGGGCGTGAAGTGGAGTGCCCACGGGGAGACGCTGGCGGTGGAGACGAGCGATGCGGGAAGCGTGCAGGGCGTGATCGATTCGCTGCGGGCGCAGGGACAGAGCATCCGCGCCGTGCGGCCGCTGCGGCCCACGCTGGAGGAACTGTTCATGCTCGCGGTACACGACCCGGCGACGGGCAAGCCGCTGGAGCCGGGAGCGAGCCAGTGATGTACGTGCGCCAGACCTGGGCGATTTTTCTTGACGCGTACCGCGAGTTGAACGCGCGCAAACTCTTCTGGATCACGCTGGGCATCTCCGGCCTCATGGTCGCGGCGTTCGCGGGCATCGGCATCAACGAGAAGGGCCTGACGATCCTGTGGTGGGAACTGCCGATCAAGTTCATGGCGGAACTCTACCAGTACGGCATCATCAACAAGCCGCTGTTTTACAAGTTCATGTTCCTGCAGGTGGGTTACAACGTGTGGCTCACATGGGCGGCCACGATCCTGGCCCTCATCTCGACCGCGGCACTCATCCCGGACTTTGTGACAGGCGGCTCCATCGAACTCTCGCTCTCGCGCCCGATCGGACGGCTGCGCCTGTTCCTGACGAAGTACGCGGCGGGCCTGCTCTTCGTGGGCCTGCAGGTCGCCGCGTTCACCGGCCTGGCCTTTCTCGTCATCGGCGTGCGCAGCGGGGCGTGGGTCTGGACGCTCTTCTGGGGCGTGCCGCTGGTGCTGGCGTTCTTCAGTTTCATCTACTGTGTCATGGTGCTGGTGGGCCTGCTCACACGCTCGACCATGGCCGCGCTCTTGTCGGCGGGCGTGTTCTGGCTGATGCTCTTCGGCCTGCACGCGGCCGAGACGGGGATTTACCTGCAACTCAGGACGCGCGAAGAGATCAAGGTGGACCTCCAGCGGGCACGCCTGGCCGAGGTGCAAGCCGACATCGCCAG
>CAZNEU010000387.1:0-8701 GCA_964571915.1 uncultured Phycisphaeraceae bacterium | reverse complement strand
TCCTGCTTGAAGATGTTCTGGCACAGGTCCGTGCAGTTGTTGCAGATGTACACATCGCTGGGCCCCTCCACCATGGGGCCCACGTCGCGGCTGGTCTTGCCGCAGAACGAGCACGTCGTCAGGCGACGCCCGCGAAAACCGGTTGCCTTGTCGTCCGTACCGCCGGTGTTGCTTGGGGGCATGCCGTCCATCCCGTTGGGGCGAAGAGTCCGCCCGGGCCAGCCTACGCGTGCGCAAGATCGAACCCGCGGTTCGCGCTGCGGACCGGAGTGTATCGACGCCCGGCCGCTCCCGCTCCACTCTCCCGCAACTTCCCGCCTCGAACGCGGGTTTCACCCCGCCCCGGCGCACGCCCGCGCGTCCGCCCCGGCGTTATCTGGACGGTCGTGTTCGCGGCGCGTTCGGGCCCCCGCCCTGGTTGGATGGTGCCGCTTTCATCCCCGCCCCCGTCGCACGGGCCAGGCGCGCCTTGGCCGCGGCAAACTCGTCGTCGCTCAGCCTGCCCTCGTCGTGCATGGCCCGGAGTTGGGCCAGCAGGCCGGCGTTGCCGGCCGCGGCATCCTCACCCGCCAGCATCTTGCGCCGCAGAACCATGATGGCCGCCGAGAGCAGCATGACCACCCCCACGAGAATCGCCACCCACAGCAGGAGCGATGCCCCGCCTGAACCACTCTGGCTTTGGCCAATGGTGCTCAGCAACGGCGGCCCCCTCACGAACTCGAAGAAGCGATCGCCTGGCGGATCGGCATGAGCAGGTTCGGCACCACACGCGTCCGCACGATCTCTTCGCCTGTCTCCGCCAGCGCGGTCTGGATCGTCAGCAGGTCGTCGATCTGCCGCACGCTCCCCACGCGCCGCAGCGTGAGGTACACGCTGATCACGCCCTCGCCCTCCGCGCTGGGTGAGCGCGGCCCGCGCTCGTTGCGGGTCTTCACCTCAAAGAAGGCTTCCACGGGCTCGGGCCCCTCCAGCCTCATCGCCAACATGGGTTGCACGTTGCTGGGCGTCGCCCCAGGCAGGGCCATGAGCGACACCAGCGGGTGGCTCTCGCCCTGGCCGTACAACGCCTCGAACACGATCGCGTCGTGGTTCCCGCCCGCGGCCAGATCAAACCCGTACACCAGTTCCACGCACTCCACATCCAGCGGGCTGATCGACAGGAAATACGGGGCCGTCTCCAGCACCAGCCGGTGCAGGCGGTACGCCTCCTTCGGGTTCGTCGGGTTCACCACGCCCGAACGCAGGCTCGTCTTACGCAGCGACACCCACAGCGGGTGCTCATCGTCCTGCGATGATTCGAGCGCCAGTTCCCCGCCCGCCCGCTCGAAGCGGTCCATCCGCGGGAACTCCTTGCGCACCCGGTCGAAGATCGCGAGCACGGCCTCGCGGGCCGTGGGCAGGTCCATCTTCAGGCTCAACCGCTGGTTCACGTAAAAGTCCGAGACCCACGCCGCGTAGTTCGGGGCCGGCTCGTTGCGGTCGTCCGGCGGACGCCTGTTGGGAGGGCGGTGTGCGATGGATGAGTGTATTCGGGCAACGCGGAATAGGGAAGCAACCTCGCCCTCCATTCGCCGCGGTTCGGCCCCCGTTATTGGGCGTGAGCCGTCGAGCCGCCCTCGTATAATGGAACTCAGCCCTCCCCGCCTGCGTAGACGATAACTGAGCCATGAGCCAGGCAACCACCGTTGAGTTCTCCAAGGAACAGCACGACCGCCTCGCGGCCGAGGCTGGCGCGATGGGCCTCACCATCCCCGCGTACGTCGAGTTTCTCGCCAACAGCCGCCATCGCCTGCACGACGGCCAGTTTGTTGACGCGACTCGGTACGTTTTCAAGAACTATCCCGAGACGCTTAAGAAACTCGCGCAGTGACTCCCCCGGTCCAACCCGGGCAGCCCCGATTTCTCACGAAGGCGGAGGTGTTGACGCTCCACGCGGCCTCAATCGACATGTACGGCGGGGCGCACGGTCTCCTTGATGACGGCAAACTCGATGCATCCCTCGCCATGCCCCCGCAGGGGTTCGGTGGCGCGTTCGCCCACGAGTTCCCCTTCGGCATGGCCGCGGCCTATGGGTTTCATCTGGCGATGAACCACGCGTTCCGGGACGGCAACAAACGCACCGCCTTTGCCGCCATGGTCGCGTTCCTGTGGCTCAACGGATGGACCTTCGAACTTCCCGACGCTTACGCGGCCGATCTCATGCTGGAGTTGATCGCCGCGCGTCGAGACAAAGCATGGCTGTCGGAGCGCTTGCAGGCCTCGTCTCGCCCGAATGGGAACGGCTAGCCACCCCCAACCCCTCCCCCGCTTCCGTTACACTCCCTCCATGCCCTCCCTCTTCGGTTCCCCTCACCGCCTCCCGCTCATTGCCCCCTCCATCCTCGCGGCCGACTTCGCCGCCATGGCCGAAGACTGCCGCTCCGTTCTCAGGGCCGGCGCCGACCTGCTGCACGTGGACGTGATGGACGGCCACTTCGTCCGCAACCTCACGCTCGGCCCGGACATGGTGCGTGATCTCCGCAAGCACTGCCCGCTGGCGTTCCTGGATGTGCACCTCATGGTGACCGACCCGGAGCGTTTCATTGACCCCTTCGTGGCCGCGGGGGCGAACCACATCACGTTCCATGTCGAGGTCATCCCGCCCGAACGCATCGCGGAAGTCTCGCAGCGCATCCGCGCCCACGGCATCACCTCCGGCCTGTGCATCAACCCCCCCACGCCGGTTGAGCGCATCCTGCCGCACGTGGACAAGGTCGATCTGCTCCTGGTCATGTCCGTGAACCCCGGCTTCGGCGGCCAGTCGTTCATTCAAGAGAGCCTCGACAAGACCCGGGCCATCAGCGAGGAACTCATGCCCAATCAACGCCTCGAAATGGACGGCGGCATCAAGCCCGCGAATGCTCAGGAAGTGATCGAGGCTGGGTGCGATGTGCTGGTCTCCGGCTCGGCCGTTTTCGGCCTCCCACACGACCGCCGCGCCGCCGCGATCACCGCACTTCGCGGTAAGTAACCGTTCGGGTTCTCACGCGGCATAGCCCCTCGCTGCGTACACTCTCCTCACCAGAAATGTCCCCACCATGATCGTGCTTTGTTTGGATTGAACTGTTGACGCAGCCGAGATGTCGGGGCAGGATGTTCCGAAGAACTCGCAGGCTTCGTGGGCGAACTTCGTGGAAACGAGTATGAAGCGAGCCGCTGCCAAGCCCTCCGTGGCATCATCGAGCCGGCATGTGCAAGGATCGCCCATGAGCAAGGCCTCCATCCGAACCGCCCGTCCTGCCCCACCGCCGCCCGAGGCAGCCATCAGCGCGGGTGGCGGTGCAGCCATCGCAGCACCACCGGCCCGATCCTGGTCCGACGTCAAAGAGCCCCGCCGGGCGGTCATTCCAGAGGGCCTCTGGCTCCGGTGCCCCTCCTGCTCGGGCATGGTCTACCGCAAGCAGATGGAGGCCAACCTGCACTGCTGCCCGGAGTGCCAGCACCACTTCCGCGTCTCCGCGGGCGAGCGCATCCGCCAACTCACCGACCCCGACACGTTCGAGCCCATGTGGGCCAATCTCCGTTCCGCCGACCCCCTCGGCTTCAAGGACCTGAAGAGTTACCGGGAGCGTCTGCTGGCCGAACAGATCAAGAGCGACTGCGTGGACGCGGTGAAGGCCGGCACGGGCTTCATCAAGGGTCGCCAGGTCATGCTCTGCTGCCTGGACCTCTCCTTCATGATGGGCTCCATGGGCAGCGTGGTCGGCGAGGTGGTTACACGCTCCATCGAACACGCCACCACCGAGGGCCTGCCGCTCCTGGTCGTCTCTTGCTCCGGGGGCGCCCGCATGCAGGAGTCGGGCCTCTCCCTGATGCAGATGGCCAAGACCGCCGCCGCGCTGGCCCGCTTCGACGACTCCCGCGGCCTCTTCATCAGCCTCCTCACCGACCCCACGACCGGCGGTGTGACCGCCTCATTCGCCATGCTCGGCGACATCATCATCGCCGAACCCAAGGCCCTCATCGGGTTTGCCGGCCCGCGGGTCATCCAGCAGACCATCCGCCAGGAGTTGCCCGAAGGCTTCCAACGCTCCGAATACCTCCTCGGCGGCGGCATGGTCGATCGCGTGGTGAGCCGCGCCAACCTTCGCACCGAGATCGCCCGTGTCATCGACTACGCCGGCAAGTGAGCGACCGGCCACGACCGCGCACGCCGCTCCCGCGGGTCGCAAGCCGCCCGGGTGTTGGGCTTTCCTGCTGGCCGGCCTGCTCCACACGCTCCTCTCCATCGCCGCGTTCCCGCCCGTCTCGTGGTGGCCGCTGGCCGTGCTCGCGCCCATCCCGCTCGCGTGGGCAGCCATGCGCGCCGTGGTCAACCCGGGCCTTGCCGCGCGTTGGACCGCCTTGGGTGTCTTCCCGTTGTGGGTCTTCCACGAGCGCTGGCTCATCGATGTCGCCGGCCTCTGGTACATCCTGCTGGCGATCTATCTCGCCCTCATCACCTGGGCCTTCGTTCGCATCGCTGCGCCAGCGCTGAGGCGTTGCGGCCCCGTAGCCGCCCCCTTCATCATCGCGCTCGTCTGGACCGGCCTCGAAGTCCTGCGCGGCGAGATCATCTGGGGCGGCTACGCGTGGTACCTCACCGGCCATCCCCTCATCGAGGTGCCCGCCCTCGCCGCGCCCGCGGCGTGGTTCGGCCAATACGGCCTCACGTTCATCGTCATACTCTTTGCTGCTGCCGCGGCTCGCAGCCTGGTCGCCAGTCCCTCCACGGCCATGCGCACTCGCGTGTCCACGGCACTCCCCGCCACGCTCGCGGTCTGTGCGTGGTGCGTGCTTGGCCTTGTGCTGCGAGGCTCCTCGGCTGACTTGCCCACAACCACGGCCCGCATCGCGCTCGTGCAGACCCAACTGCCGCAGGACAACAAAGAGGGCTGGACGCTGACCGTCCGCCTCCACGAGTTCGCCCGCCTTCTGCAACTCACCCAGCAGGCCGCCGCGCACCGGCCCCGTCCGGACCTGATCGTCTGGCCCGAAACCATGTTCCCCGGCGCGGCTCTCAACGCGGAAGCGGTGCAGGCCCAGCGCGCCGCCGGCCTCGGCTACGCGCTCGACCCCGCCGATGTGCCCCTCGCGTTCCGAGAGACCTTGGCCCCTCGCGCCGGTTCGGCCCGCGTGTTCCTGCCCGCCACGTTCTTCGCCGACACCCTCACCGCCGCGCAGGCCCGCCTGGGCGTTCCGTTCCTCGTGGGTGCGGTGGCGAGCGAAGGGCTGGTCATCTCAACCGGGCCCGACGGGCGCATCGCGCAGAAAGCCGACGCACGCTTCAACAGTGCGTTCCTCGTGCGCGATGGTCGCGTAGACGCGGCACGCTACGACAAGATGGAACTCATGGCCTTCGGCGAAGTGGTGCCGTATGTCTGGCGCTTCCAGAAACTGGCCGACTGGGTCGTGAGCCTGGGTGTTCAGGGTTGGACGATGGACCTGGCCTGGGGTCGCGGGCCGGTGGCCTTTGACCTGCCGCTCCACCCGGACTCGCCCGGCGGTGCCCCGCGCGGCACGCTGCGCTTTGCCACGCCCATCTGCTTCGAAGGGTCCATGAGCCGCGTCGGGCGTGCGCTCGGCAATCAACCCGGGAGCGCGGGAGGGCCCGCCCAACTCCTCATCAACATTTCCAACGACGGCTGGTTCGGCACCACACCCGGCGGGCGCGAGGCCCACCTGCTCGCCTGCCGGTGGCGCTCCGCAGAGTTGGGTGTGCCGCTCGTGCGTGCCGTGAACACCGGCCTGTCCGCATGGGTGGATTCGTCCGGCCGCTTGGTCGCGGTTCTGCCCCCGCACACAACCAGGATGCCCGGCCCCGGCAGCGTCCTGCACGCCCCGGTTCGCATCGCCCCCCCCGACCGCACGCCCTTCGCACGCTTCGGCGATGTCTTCGGCTTCTCCACACTCGCGGCCACGGCCTGCCTCATCGCCGCTCAGGTCAAGACCCGCCTGCTCGCCCCCCGGCGCACCCAACCCGCATGAACGTTCGCGGCCCGCACCCCGTACCATCGCCCATGGCCAAGCCCGCTGCACTGCTCTGCACACTCGCGCTTCTCGCCGCCTCGGGGTGCGCTTCCGGGCCGCCCGCAACCGGCACCGCGGCCCGCGCCACCGCGCGGCCTACCCAAGCCCCGGCGCCCGCCAGCCCGGGGTCCATCGGCGGCCCGCTTTCCGCCGTCGATCAATCGCAGTTGCGCGAGCGCGCCCTCCACACCCTCGCCGCGGCCAGCATGAGCCGGGCCGCCGAGCAGCGTGCCAACGCGATCGAAGCTCTGCTCAGCGTGCCCACGCGCCTCGAGCCCGTGGTCCGGCGCGGCCTGGCAGACGAGAACCTTGCCGTGCGCGCCATCGCCGCCACCGCCGTCGGCAAGGCCCGCCTCAGGTCCAGCGTCGATTTCGTCCGTCCGCTGCTCACCGACGAGGCGCCGATGGTCCGCATGGGCGCGATCTACGCCCTGGCCCGCTGCGGAGAACCGGTGGACCAATCGCCCCTCGCCGGCTTCCTGCGCAACCCGGATCTGCTCGTGCGTGCCCAGGCCGCGTTCATCCTCGGCGAGATCGCCAACAGCACCGCCCTGCCCATGCTGCGCGACGCGGCCCGCCAGTCCTCGCCCCGCGCAGACCCGCTCCAGGCACGCCTCATGTACCTGCAAATGGCCGAGGCCATGATCAAACTGGGCGATGAGAACGCCATCCACGAAATCCGCGCGGCCCTCTATCCCGCCCGGCCCGAAGACCTCGAAGCCACCGCGCTGGCGGCCCAGATTCTCGGCCAGGTGAAGGACCGTGGCTCGCAGTCGCAACTCATGAACCTTGTGGCCGTCGTCGATCCCCGGGCCGGCAGAATGCCCCCGGAAATCCGCCTCGCCAGCGCCCAGAGCCTCGCCGGCATGGGCTGGCCCAGGGCCGCCGAGGTGGCCGCCGAGCACATCGCCTCCCCCTCCGGGCCCGTCCGGGCCCAATCCGCCCTGGTGCTGGGTGCCACCGGCCAGCGGGAAAACCTGCCCGCGCTCTCGTCCCTGCTGGCCGACCCGGAACCGATGGTCGCCATCTCGGCCGCGGCAGCCGTCCTGAAGATCACGGATGGCCCCGACACCGGCATGAAGCCCGGCGGCCGATAGCCTCGTGGTGCCGGTTTGTGGCACCGCAACCCCCTGCCAGAGCGGAACTTGACAACAGACGGGGCGATCGGATATCCACCTGAATCCGAGCCCGTTCACACGGCCTGATCGGGACTTGACCGGTGCCGTTGGCTACACTCCCGCCCGCTGCCCGGGCCACGGTTCGTGTGGCGGCACAGTGTTCGGCGCACGCGTTTTCGCCTTGAGGAGCCTGATCGTGCATATCGTTACCAAGATCCTGATCGTCTTCGGCGCGGTGCTCAGCGTGCTGCTCTCCGCCCTCACCATCGCCTACTCCTCCAACGCCGATGCCATCGTCGGAGCGTTCCGCGGCGAGCAGACCGCCCGCCTCGCCGCGGAGTCGGAGCGGGCCTCCGGCATCGCCCTCTCGCAGGCCGAGAAAGCCTCCCTCCAGCAGGCCAAAGAGACCGCCGAGGGCGAGAAGGCCGTGCTCGTGCGCGAGGTGAGCCAACTCCAGAACGAGCGCTCCCAACTCATCACCGAGGTCCAGAACGCCAAACTCGCCGACCAATCCATCAAGAACCAGATCGCCAACCTCACCGCCACCGCCGAGGCCAACTCCGCCATCATCGGCTCCCTCAACAAGGAGGTCGGCTCACTCCGCGAAGCCCAGGTCAAGGGCACACGCCGCGAGACCGAACTGGTCGACCGTCTCAACGACCTGGACGGCCAGCGCCAGGTTCTGGAGCAGAGCACGCGGGCCCTGCAGGAGCAACTCGCCGAGGCACGCACCGCCCTTGAACAGGCCAAGAGCGGCGTGAGCACCGCCGCCGGCGCGATCCAGCAGCCCTTCGTGGCCAGCGGCCCCCTGGTGCAGGCCCGCGTCCGTCAGACCTTCAAGAGCCCCGCCGGCGACGACATGGCCGTGATCTCCGAAGGCAGCAACGCCGGCCTCAAGCCCAACCAGAAACTCTCCATCGTCCGGGGCGGGCAGTTCGTGGCCACGCTCGTCATCACCACCACCGACCTCACCCAGTCCGTCGGTCGCATCGACCGCCTCGGCCGCACCGTGGATATCAAGCCCGAGGATATCGTTCTCAGCCGCCTCGACTAAGACCCCGCACACGCCGAAAGCGAGACTGCCATGAGCCAACTCGGAATGCAGATGCCGGGCGGATCGCGCCGGGCCTCCACCCTGAACGTCTACACCGGCCTCCTCTTCCTCGCCGTCATCGCCCTCGCCACCGCCAGCGTCATGGTCTACGTCGGCGCGGCCAAGGTCGGCCGCGCGGGCGACCCCTTCGCCATTCAGGACGGCAAGCGCATCGAGATCAGAAAGTAATGCTCTCCATCACGCCACTCCCGCCGACCCCGCCAACACCCTCCAGTCTCCTCGCCTCCCGCCCCTGATGTGCCCGCCGTGCTTGACACCGCGGCCGGGCAGTCTAGATTTCTCCCCCTGCCGCGGGGCTTTCGCGGCGACAACTGAACCGTCGGGGCGGTAGCTCAATTGGTTAGAGCACCGGACTGTCGATCCGGAGGTTGCGGGTTCGATTCCCGTCCGCCTCGCTTGAAAAGCCCCGCGTCGCGGGGCT
>CAZNEU010000386.1:0-2919 GCA_964571915.1 uncultured Phycisphaeraceae bacterium | reverse complement strand
AAGGCCACGGGTGAACGCAAGGCCCGCCGATCCACCGGTGGGTGGGACGGCTGAGGCGGGCACTAGGATTGGGCCGCGCGGGCGTGGCGGAACTGGCAGACGCGCGGGACTTAGGATCCCGTGGCCGTAAGGCCGTGCAGGTTCAACTCCTGTCGCCCGCATTACGAACTCCAAGCGTGGGCCCGCCAGCCCACTATCCTCATGGCGGTGCCCAAGCCCCCCGCCAAGCCCGCGCCGCCCGTGGCGCCCGTGCTGATCCTGCACGGGCCGGAGCGCTTTTTGCAACTCGAGTACACGGCCAATGTCAAGGCCACGCTCATGGCCATGCACGGCGAAGTCAACACGCTGCTGTTTGATGGGGCCGGCGCCAAGGCCGCGGATGTGCTGGACGAGTGCCGCTCGCTGAGCCTGATGCAGTGCCACAAACTGGTGATCGTGGACAGCGCCGAGGTGATGCTCAAAGGCAGCGATGACGAAGAAGGCGAGGGGGCAGCCCCTCCCCCACCCCCCACCCCCGCGGGTCGGCGCGGCTCAACGGGCGGCAAGTCAGCCCGCGACCTCGTGATCGCGTATGTCGAGGCCCCGGACGCGAGCGCCACACTGTTGTTGCGGGCCGGGCGGTGGTATCCCTCCAAACTCGACAAGGCCGTGATCGCCGCCAGCGGCGCCGAAGCGATCAAGAAGTGCGAGGAGCCACGCACACCCGACGCGATCAAGTGGACGCTCGCCCGGGCCGCCCAGCACCAGACCATCATCCAGCCCGATGCCGCCGCGATGCTGGTGGAGACCACGGGTGCGGACCTGGGGCGGCTGGACTGCGAACTGGCCAAACTCGCCATGGTGGAGGTGGGCAAGCCCATCACCTGCGCCACCGTCGCGGCCATGACCGAAATGACCCGTCAGGAGGACTTCTGGACGATTCAGGAGGCCCTGCTCTCCGGCGACCCGGTGCGGGCCCTGCGGCAACTTCAGGAACTGCTGGAGGTTTCACGCCAGAACGAGGTGCCGATCATGACCTCGTTTATCGACCTGGCCCGCAAGATCGCCGGCGCGTGCCTGGGCCTGCGCGAGAAGGAGCCGGTTCCGGCCCTGATGGGCCGCCTGAAAATCTGGGGGGCCGGCAGCAACGCCCTGCTCGATGCCGCCCGCCGCCTGCACCCGGACCAGGCCGCGGAACTGCTCCGCCACAGCGTGTACGCGGCATATCAGCACCGCAGCGGCAGACGCGACCCGGTGATGCTGCTGGAAGAGTTGTGCCTGCGCTTTACAGCCGCGCTGGGCGGGCAACCGATATCCAACCGCTAGGCACGGGCGGAGCCCCGTGACGATTGGGCAGGAGGCCCCGAAGATGAACCGCTGTCGCCGCGCGCCCATCGCCGCTCTCACCACATCCCCGTGCGTGGCCGCCGCGCTCGCACTGCTGGCTGGCTGCGCGGGAGGTGGCACCGCGACAACAAGCACGCCCGCGGACGCAAAGACCTCGCTCGCCGCACCGGCCGGCCCGATCGAGACGGCCGCGCAGCGCACGGAGGCCATGTACAAGCAGATGGGCAAGGATGCGGGTGCCACGCGCGTGGACCGGAGCGGGCGGGCGCCTGAATCTCGCCCGCGCGTGCTGGAGGCACCGCCAAACTCCCTCCCCCCCGCCGCTGCGCTGCCGCTTGGAGCCGATACGGCTTCCGCATCCGGGCCGCCATCCGGTGAAACGTCGCTCACTGCCAACAGCGCGGCGGAGGTGCCGCCCGCCTCCACAATCGCGCAAGCACCGGTTGCCACCCCCGCCTCTCCAGCCGCGCACGAATCCGTGGCATTGCCATCCACAAACGATCCCCTCGCACGTCGGCGCGAACTCACGCGCCAACTGGCCGAGACACTCGCACCGGGCGCGATGGGCATGGGCGAACCGATGCGCCTCGCCGCCACCGCCGCGGCACTGGGCCCCATCGACCCTCTCGCCAGCGATGCCACCATCAGCGCGTGGCAGGCGCGCCTTTCGCCGGAGCAGCAGCCCACGTTCGCCATCGTGCGCGATTTGTACAGCAAACTCCCCGCCGCGGCTGGCGACCCCGCGGCCCTCGCTTCGCTCCTGCGCGAGCAGGCCGACGGCGTGCAGCCCAGCAGCGGCATCACCATCGGCGCGGCGGCCTTGTGCCGGCGCGTGGAGGGCTTCGGGCGCTACATCGCGCTCGACAGCAGCACGATCGTGGCGGGCCGCGCCCAGCCCATGATCGTGTACGTGGAGCCGGAGCACTTCGGGCACCGCAGCGTGGATTCGCCCGACGGCGAGCAACGCTGGGCGGTGGAACTGGCCCAGGAACTCCGGCTGTACCACGATGCTGACGGCATGCTGGCGTGGATGGACCGCGAACAGACCATCAGCGAGACCTCGCGCCGCCAACGCCGCGACTTCTACCTCGTTCGCCGGATCGACCTGCCCGCCACACTCTCGATCGGGGCGTACCGGCTGAAAGTGGTGGTGCGAGATCGGGTATCAGGGAGCGTGGCCGAGTCGATCATCCCGATTCAGGTGGTGGCGGATGCGAACCTGACGAGCAGGCCGGTGCGGTAGTGCCCATGCGTGGCGTTCACCCGCATTCTGGCGTTGCACGCGTCAACCCGACCCGTTCACTCCCCGCCCACCGCACGACCGAGGTCTCTTGCTCCGCCAGGCACACAGAATCAGGAACGCGCCGCCGCGGCCCGCTTGTTGCCGCGCTGGCGGAGTTCGGCCCAAGCACTTTCCGAAACCCGGCGGGCCGAATCCGCCCGCCTCGACCTGGCGGGAAACACAGCCGCGGAGATCGGGCGTGAGCGCGAGGTTGAGTGGATGGGAAGAAGCCTTGATGCCAAGTTTATCCGCGAGAAGCCCGGGCTCGGTTCTGTCTGACGGATGCCCTGCGTGGTGCCGGCTCTCCGACC
>CAZNEU010000385.1:0-8592 GCA_964571915.1 uncultured Phycisphaeraceae bacterium | reverse complement strand
AAAGGGTGTGCCGCGCTCGCGGAAGAGCGTGAACACGGCGAGGCACTCGGCCGGATCGTCGGCGGTGCGGGGCGAGCGGCAGGTGAAGGCGACGAGGCCGTGGTCCAGCAGCCAGTCGGCGCTGTCGCCAAGGCGGTCGGTGAGTTGCTGGGGCGTGCGCAGGTAGAGGACTCCGGCGGTGTGCTCCAGGCGCGGTGCGGCGATGTTGGCGAGGTGGTCGAGGAGCACCTCGACGGTGTCTTTGGGGCAGGTGTAGTTCACGTACGCGCCGAGCGAGTAGTCGCCGGTGGTGCCGGGGAGGAAGACCGCGGCGTTGGTGGGGCCGAAGTGGGCGAGGATGAACTCGAGCACCTGGCGGAGGAGCGTCTCCACATCCAGTTCGGCGCGGATCACGGTCTGGAACTGCTGCGTGAGGGCCGAGAGGGGCACCTGCACCGTGGCGGCGCCCTTGCCGGTGCGGGGGCGGGCCACGGGGGTGGGTTCATCGGCATCGGGTTCGCGGTGGCGGGGCATGGCGGGCTCCCTGGATGGATCGCGGGGCGGCTGCGCGGCACGGGCCTGGGCCACGGCGGAGCGGACGCGTTTGCCGAGGTCTTTGGGCTTGATGGAGGCGTTGACCACGTCGGCCGCGCCGGCCCGCATGGCGGCGACGGCATCGTCGAAACTGACGGTGGGGCAGACGAGGACGGCGGCGACGCGGCGTGCGCCGAACTGGCGGACGGCGTGCAGGGCTTCGGGGGTGCAGGCGGGAAGGTCCACCACGACGGCCTCGTAGGGTCCGGTGGCGGGGGAGCGGTTGGGGCCGAGAATCACGACGGCGGCGTCGATGGAATCGGTGAGGGAGCAGGGGAGGTTGTCTGCGAGCATGGCGCGGGCGAGGGATTCGCGGCGCAGGGGGCAGGCGGAGATGACCAGCACCATGGGCGCGCCGGTGTGGGGACCTGCGGGGGTGGCTGTGGCGGGCTCGGGCTTGCGGTTCTTGGAGGCCATGGTGGCCGCGGGCGGGCCGCGGTGCTTGGGGCATCGACACACGCGGGGTGCGGCTTCAGGGCACGTCCACATCAACTTCCGGGGCTCGGACCCGCGTCGGGTTGGATGGGCGGGGGAGGTTGCGCGCGGCTTATCAGGCCGCGCGAGCCCGCGCGTGATCGGCCGGGATCGGCAGGGGTTGCGCGTTGGCAAGGGCCGGCGCGGCGGCCACGGTGAGCGGCAGGAGCAGTTCCGCGCAGCATCCGCCCTTGTGTTCGCGTGCGAGGGATATTTCACCGCCGAGCGAGCGGACCAGGGCGCGGCAGATGGGCAGGCCCAGGCCGGTCTGGCGGCCGGCGGGCTTTTCGGAGAAGAAGGGATCGAAGGCGTGCCGGAGGGCGAGGGTGCTCAGGCCCGCGCCGCTGTCGCTCACGGTGATGACGACGCGCTCGGGTTCGAGCGTGGCCTGCACGCGCACGCCCGAGGGGGTGTGGCCCGGAGCGGGCGCGGCCTCCAGCGCGTTGGCGATGACCTCGGCCAGGGCCTGGGCGAGGAGTTTGCCGTCGGTGTGCAGTTGGGCGCCCGGGGGGCGCACCACGATGCTGACATCGGAGGTGGTTTTGGTGCCGGCGGCCCCGCCGCTGCGCGCGCCGTTGCGGGTGGGCGGGCGTGCGGTGAGGTTGGCGCGGGCGCGCCCCAGGCGCGCACCTTCGGCAAGGATGTCGGCGAGGCGGCCCGGGCGCGGTTCGGGGCGCGGCGGCTTGGCGAGGAGGTGGAGTTTGCTGACCAGGTCGCTGAGCGTGTGCGAGGCCTGGGCGATGGCGTTGGCATCGTCGCGGTCTTTGTTCAGGCTGAGGCGCGCGAGGAGTGCCTGGGCCTTGGCGCTGATGACGGTGAGCGGGTTGTTCATCTCGTGGGCGGCGCCGGCGGTGAGTTCGCCCAGGCGGGCCATGGATTCGCGCTGCGAGCGGGCGGACTGGGCCCGGGCGAGTTCGGCGTTGGCGGCGGCGAGGCGTTCGCCCAGGCGCCGGGCACCCTCGGCGTGAGCCGCGGCCAGGAGCGCGGCGGAGGCGACGGCCACGAGCGGCGCGAGGAGACTCTGGCCGTCGGGACCGGTGTGGCCGGGGGCGGGCTGGGGGAGCGGGCGGTCGTGCAGGAGGAGGGCCCCGATTCCCGGCGCGGCGAGCCAGAGAGGGCGGAGGGCGCGGATGTTGACCCCGGCGAGGGTGGGCGGCAGGTGGGCGGTGAGGAAACCGGCGAGCGTGGCCGCGTCGCCGAGTGAGCCGTTGGAGGCAAGGGTGCGCAGTTCCGGGCAGGGCGGGCTGAGCGTGGCGGAGACGATGGTGCGGCCGCCGCGGCCGATGCGTGAGAGCGTCCAGCCGGCATCGGCACGGGGCTGGTGGATGGCGAGCACTTCGCCGGGACCGGCGATGGTTTCGAGCGCAGCGGCGAGGCGTGTGAGCACCTCGTCTGGACCTGCGGCGAACGTTTCTGCGAAGGAGGCGACGCCCGCGAGGACGCGACGCTGGAGATCGGCGGAAGCGGAGCGGGCGGCGGCGACGCGGTGGAGTTGGGCCAGGCGGGTGTTGGCCGCGGCGATGGACTCGATGACGAGGGCCGGGCCGGAGGCCTCGCCCAGGCCCAGGTCGGAGCAGCGCTGGGCGACGGCGGTGTGGAGGAGGGCCTCCACCTCGGCCACGCGCGCGGGGAGGAGGCCCGCGGGGGTGAGAACCTCGGCGCGATCGCGCTGCGGGCCAAAGGAGCCGGACCAGCCGATGTGGAGCGCGCGCGTGAGGGCGTTGGCCGCGACGACGAGGCGGACGACTTGCGGGCGTTTGACGGAGGCGATGGAGGCCTCGTCCGCGGCGTGGAGCCAGATGGGATCGAGGAGCGTGTGGGGGAGGCCCCAGTGCTCGCCCAGGCGTTTGCCGACGATGTGGTGGTCGATGCCGAGGAGGTCGGTTTCGACGGGGGCGAGGTCGCTGCGGCGGGCGCTAGCGAGGGCGAGGACGCGGGGGTAGGAGCGGGGCAGGACCCAGGCGAGGGCGAGTTTGCCGATGTCGTGCAGGAGGCCGGCGGTGAAGGCCTCGCCGGGGTTGATCCTGAGTTCGCGGTGGTGTGCGGCGAGCAACTCGCAGCAGCAGGCCACGCCCAGGGCGTGCCGCCAGAAGCCTTCGGCGTTGAAGCCCTCGGCGAGCGGGCCGGGCTGCTCGGCCCGCGGCTCGCTGCCGGGGGGGCGGCGCATGAGTTCAAGGACCTGCACGGAGAGGACGGCGGCTTGAACGGCTTCGAGGCCCAGGAGGACGACGGCGCGGCGGACGGTGGAGACGGGCTGTGCCGCGCCGGTGCCGGCGCGCCGGCAGAGGGAGAGGAGGCGGCCGGTGAGTGTGGGGTCGGCCTCGATGAGGCGGGTGATCTCGTCGAAGTCGGCATCGTCGGCGCTGGAGAGGGCGAGGAGGCGCGCGGCGACGGGAGCGAGGGTGGGGAGTTGGTCGACGTGGCGCAGGATGGTTTCGACGTGGTGCATGGGGGAAGGCACTGGGGACTGGGCACTGGGGAAGGCATGGAGGCAGGAAGGCAAGGCGGCACCGACTTCGCAAAGCCGAAGTCGGTGGCACGGGGAAGGCACGGGGAAGGCACGGAGCGATCAGACGCCCAGGAGGCTGGAGATGCGGCTCATGAGGTGCTGGACGTTGAAGGGTTTTTTCAGGAACTCGTCGGCGCCCGCCTTCATCAGGGTTTCGATCTCGGCCTGGTTCACGACGCCGGAGACGACGATGACCTTGGTGTCGCGGGTGTTCTCGGCCGCGCGGATGCGCTTGCAGACGTGGTTGCCGTTGATGTCGGGGAGCATGTAATCCAGGACCACCATGTGGGGCTTGAAACTCTCGACCAGCGCGCCCGCGTCGTAGCCGGTGGCGGCGGTCTGGAGTTGGAAGCGCGGATCGCGCCCCAGGAGGTCGGTGAAGACCTCCAGAATCTGGCGGTCGTCATCGACCACCAGGATGCGGCGCGGGCCGGTCTCGAGCGGCGCGATGGGGATCTCGTTGTCCATCATGAACCGGATGAGTTCGGCGCGGGGGATGCGGCGGAACTTGCTGCCGGGCACGCGGAAGCCGCCCAGGCGGCCCGCGTCAAAGCAGCGGATGATGGTCTGCTGGCTCACCTTGCAGACCTCGGCGGCCTCGCCGGTGGTGAAGATTTTCTTGTCGGACCACTTGTCGTTGGCGACGGCCTGGTTGTTCATGTGCGTGCCCCGTTTGCGGCCGGTTCGTGCGGGTGCGGACGGACCCGTGGTGAAGCCCGGCGGTTTGTACGACGCGGGAGAGATCGGCCGCGCGGGAAGCGGTCTTCACCAGTTGGCCCAGCGTCCCGAGGCGGCCCGCGCGACCCGCGTGGGCTGGGCGGGTGAAACCGCCTGAGCGGCACGGCCGGCGCGGCGTTTCGGACGCAGCGCAGGGTTATCGCCCGGCGCCTCGAGCGGCCGAATGTCAACAGGATGTGCGGACCCCCAACATGAACGCCCGGCGCGTGAGCCGCGCCCGGCAAGGGCCTATCCGTTGGCGGGGGCGGTGCGGTTGCAGGCGGAGCGTCGCAACTCGGTCTCACGGGAAGGACCCACTCGGAGCGTGGGGGTACACAAGACCAAGCCCCACTCCGCCACGGCGGACCTTCGGTCGGAGAGTGGGGGTGCCCGGACGGAGAAGACCCACGCCGAGGCCCGAGCCGAAAGGGCAAAGAGCAAATGGCAAATGGCAAATGGCAAATAGCGAATGGCCAAGGGCAAGGAGCACAACGCGAAATCAAGGCGTAAGGCGGGCGGCGCAGAGTGTGGGGGTGCCCGGGGCGGCACTATGCTCAGTGCTCATGGCTCACGCACGCACACCCACGGTCGGCGGGAACTGGAAGATGCACACCGATCGGGCCGCGGCGGTGGCGCTGGCCCGGGCCGTGGCGGCGGGCGTGGGCGACGGCAGCGGGGTCGAGGTGGTCGTCTTTCCGCCGTTTGTCTATCTTGCGCTGGTGGGCGAGGCCCTGGCCGGTTCGGGCGTGCGTCTGGGGGGGCAGGATGTGTACCACGCCCAGAAGGGCGCGTTCACGGGCGAGGTGTCGCCGCTGATGCTGCGCGATGTGGGGTGTACGACGGTGCTGTGCGGGCACAGCGAGCGCCGGCACGTGCTGCACGAGGGCGACGACATGGTGAATGCCAAGTTGCGCACCGCGCTGGACGCGGGCCTGCACGCCACGCTGTGCGTGGGCGAGACGCTGCACCAGCGCGGGCAGGGCGAGACCAACACCAACACCGAGCGGCAGGTGGAGCGCGGTCTGCGCGATGTGAGCGCCGAGCAACTGGCGAAGATCACCATCGCCTACGAGCCGGTGTGGGCGATCGGCACCGGCAAGACGGCGACGCCGGAGGATGCGCAGGATGCGCACGCGCATATCCGCGGGGTGGTGGGGGCGTTGTACGGGCGTGGCGCGGGCGCGGCGATGCGGATTCAGTACGGCGGGAGCGTGACGGGGGCGAATGCCGCGGGGTTGTTTGCCATGCCGGATGTGGACGGCGGGCTGATCGGCGGGGCGAGTTTGAGGGCGGATGAGTTTGTGGCGATCGTGCGAGCAGCCGCGGGAAGAGCCGTGGGCCGGTAGCCGCGAGCGAAGAGCGGGAAGGCAGGAAGAAGGCACGGAGAAGGCACGAAGGCAGGGAGGCGAGAAGCCCCACTCGGAGAGTGGGGGTACCCAAGGCACGAAGGCAAAGAGGGAAGAAAGGGAACACGCATGGCCAAGAGCGCGAAGAAGAAGAAGGGCAAGGCGAAGGCACCAACCAAGGGCAAGGCCAAGGGCGGGGGGGCGAAGGGTGCGCCGAAGATGCCGGCGAAACTCACGAGCGGCGGCGGGGCAACACCGCTCGCGATCGGCACCGATCTGGTGGCGCTGTTCAACGCCAGCAAGTGGGATGCGCCGTGCAAGAAGTGGTGGAGCGAGAAGATCGAATCCGTGGAGGGCGACGGGCAGGTGTGGCGCGGCCGCAAGGCCTGCGAGGGGAAGAACGCCTGGTGGTACACCATGTTTGAGCCGCTGGGCGGGCGGGCCGAGGGGCCGTTTGCCGGGGCCACGGGCTTTGCGGTGAAGTTCGAGGCCCACGTGCGTGAGAAGGCCACCGGGAAGGAGACCCGGATGACCGAGATCGGGGTCTACACGGTGAAGAGCGGCAAGATCGTGCGGGAAGAGTTTTTGCCGGTGGCCGGGCTGAAGTGATTGCGCCTGGGGCGCCGCGGCCCGGCGGACGGGACGTCCGCCCCACCAGAGCCGCCCCACCGACTTCACCGCCGCGGGTTGCGGAGCGGGTTCTTGGGGCCGTGGCCGGGGCCGAAGGGTCCGGGCTTGTGCGTGGGTGTGGTGGGCACGGGTGAGAATGTGGCCGGCGGTGGCGGCGTTGCGTCAACGGACGGGGGGGTGTCGCCGGGCGCGGCGGGTGCCGCGGGCGCTTCGGGGTCGGCGGGGAGGTTGGGGGGGTTGGGGTCCGGGCCGGGGCGGGAGACGGTGGCGGTGTCGAGCAGGCGCGCGAAGATGAGGCGGCCCGCGGCGGTCTGGAGCGAGGAAGAGACTTCAAGTTGCTGATCGGTGCCGATTGCGTGCACGGCCTGGTCCACGACGACCATGGTGCCGTCTTCAAGGAAGCCGACGGCCTGGTGCGGCTGTTCGCCGGGGCGCATGAGGTGGAGGGAAAGGTGGGAGCCGGGCACCAGCAAGGGTTTGAGGGCGATGGCGACCTCGTGGATGTTGACGATGTTGATCTGCTGGAGCGCGGCGACGCGGGCGAGGCCCGAGTCGGTGGTGGCGATGGCGGCGGAGAGCGAGCGGGCGAGTTCGATCAGGCGCTGGTCGACGGTGGTGGCGGGGGGCGCGAGGGTGTCGGAGCGGTCGATGGAGACGGCCAGGGGGGAGGCGCGCTGGAGGCGCGTGGCGACTTCGAGGCCCCTGCGGCCGCGGGCGCGTTTGAGTTTGTCCTGGGAATCGGCGAGGCGCTGGAGTTCGAGGAGGACGAACTCGGGGATGATGAGGGGGGCGGAGATGATGCCGGTGGTGGCGAGGTCGGCGATGCGTGCGTCGATGAGGGCGGAGGTGTCGAGGATGAGGGGGCGCGGGCCGCGGGTCTGGCGTGCGAACTCGACGTAGGGGATGACGAGGCGGAGGTCGTCCTGGGTTTGCAGGACGGCGGAGATGCCCAGGTAGCAGAGCACGATGCCGAAGAGGATTTTGATGGCGGGGAAGTACTGCGGCGAGGCGATCTCGTAGGACTTGCCGAGGAGATCGATGATGATGGAGACCACGAACGACGCGATGAGGCCGAAGAGGAGGCCGAAGAACAGGCCGCCGATGGTGGAGAGTTTTTTGATGGGGGTGAGAATGTCGAGCGCCAGGGCCACGAGGCCCAGGAGGCACGCACCCGTGAGCGGCACCCACCACTGCTCGACCAGGACGGCCTCGGTGCCGTTGGCAGCGGCCTTGCTCGAATCGAGGTTGAGGATGTAGGAGAGGGTGACGACGAGCAGCAGCACGCCGAAGATCATGCGCACGATCCGCAGCATGGAGGCGCGGTTCTGCTGGGCCTGTTCCGCCGGTGAGAGGGGGGCGTCGGGCATGGAGAGAGGGTAGTGGGGCGCTTCCCGGGCGGGTGCCAGAGTGGGCGCAGGGGCGATGTGGGGCTACCCTGCGGGTGAATCGCTCCGGTTGACGGCCGGGCCCATCGCACGGATGGCTCGTGAACCTGGTCAGAGCCTGACCGCAGCAGCCATAAGCGTCGTCGTCCGGGCCGGTGGTCGCCTGGCCGTCAACCGGGGTGATTCTGCGGAGGGGACAGGGGGAAGGGGACAGGGGACAGCCAGACCAAGTGCCCGGCAACGGGCCGTACACCCGCACGGGGTCCGCCGTATCCTGATCCGCCGACGGGCTCCGGTTGCCCTTCTGGCCATCTGCTCGCGGCTCACCGTGCTCTGTTGAAATCGTCGGTGTGAGGCACGGACGTATCATGTCGCACCCCTTCAGGGTGCCCGCGCAAGGGGGGCGGTTTCCGGGGGTTTCGTCGGCGAGCCTCCTCAACCCCCGGCTACTTTCTTTCAGCCCTTCGGGCTGGAAGGCACGGACACAACAGAGCAGGCTCACCGCTCACGGCTTCCTCCCATGGCATACACCGTTCTGGCACGCCGCTACCGCTCCCAGGCCTTTGATGAACTCATCGGGCAGGAGGGGATCGCGCGCACGCTGCAGAACGCCATCAAGGAGGATCGGGTTGCGCACGCCTACCTCTTCTGCGGCACGCGCGGCGTGGGCAAGACCAGCACGGCGCGCCTCTTCGCCTGCGCCCTCAACGCGGTGGACGACAAGGGCAAGGCTGTGCCCGAGGTGGCCGCGGCGATCATGAAGGGCCAGGACACGGACGTGATCGAGATCGACGCGGCCAGCAACACGGGCGTGGACAGCGCCCGCGAACTGATCGCCAACTGCTCGTACCGCCCCATGCGGGGCCGCAAGAAGGTCTACATCATCGACGAGGTTCACATGCTCTCGACGCAGGCGTTCAACGCGCTGCTCAAGACCATGGAGGAGCCGCCGGACCAC
>CAZNEU010000384.1:0-3087 GCA_964571915.1 uncultured Phycisphaeraceae bacterium | reverse complement strand
GCTGGATCGCCTCCTTGCGCCGCCGCAGGATGATGGGCTTGATGTAGAAGGCGTAGGGGATGCCCACGCTCATCATGAGCGCGCCCGCCGCGATGATGTAGATGCCGGGATTGTTGCCCACACCCAGGATCGTGAAGTTGGCGCTCGCCCGCGCCGCCTCGCCCCGCTCCGCCGCGGCCTTGCTCTCGCTCCAGCCACGCTGGTCCCACCCCGCCTGCGAGAACTTGTATTGCATGGGGGCCACCCAACTCACCAGCCAGCCCACCGCGTTGGCGAGCGCGGGCCGCTCGCGGCTCCACGCAAAGGGCACGCGCACCAGCAGCGGGTCGTTCAGACTGGTGTAGCGGGTCTCGGTCGTCGCTTCGTCGATGGTGCGGCCGCGGAAGACCAGCACATCCGACCGGAAGTCTCGCGGCTGGCTGGAGTGCGGGTAGGGGAACATCTCAAACTCGGTGAGTTGCAGGGCCAGGTTGGGGAAGGCGTGCCAGCGACGGCCGAACGCGACACTGATGGCGCGTGTGGCGGGCGGTGCGCCTGCGCCCGGGCCGCCCGGCGCGAGGAGGCCGGGAATCTCGATGGTCTTGCTGCTGTCCGGGCCCACGCCCACATATTGCGTGAAGGGCACCCACACGGTGTGCGTCCAGGCCGGCGCGCTGCTGGGCCGCGTCGGGTCGGCCGCGCTGACCTCCAGCGCGATGAGGGCCTGCTTGTGGTTGCCCACGGCGTCGCGCTCACGCTCACCCTCGGGCACCACCACCGGCGCCTCCACACGCTCGGCCCGTGCCCAGCGCGGCCCGAGTTTGAGCGACACCATCGGCCCGAACGGGATGCTCTCGCCCGTGGCCAGGCGGTCGATGACGCGCGCATCGGTGCCGGGCACACGCACGATGGCCCGCACGGCCGGGTCCACACCCGGCGCTGCCGCCTCACCCTCCTGCACCACTTCATCCAGGTACACCTGCACGATGGAGGCGTCGATGGACGTGAGCACGATGGACTTGTCGGCGTTGCGGCGTTTGGGCATGCCGCGCTCGTTCTTGTCGTTGGCGAGCAAATCCTGGCTGATCTCGGGGAAGCGGTGGTAGAGGAAGCGGTCAAAGGCCGCCGGCTCGCCGCCGAGCAGTTCCGGCGGCGTAACCCGCACCACCACCACGCTGCTGCTCGCCCCCTCGTAGCCCTTGGTGATGATGGGGAAGGGGGGCACGGCCGTGATGCTCTGCGCGCTCACCGCAAACCCGCCCGCATCGAAGGTGGTCCCCTCCTCGATCGGCACCACCTGGCGGAACTTCTTGCCGGGCACCTCCACCAGCAGGGCGTGCTGCACGCCCGGATCCAGCGGCGCCCGCAGCGCCTCCCAGCGGCCCTCGTCCATGCCCCGCGTGTACTCGATACCCACGAAGTTGCCCAGCATCGCCAGCCGATCCGTCGGCAAGAGGGGGAGGAAGGGAATCTCATCGACCCTGGGTTTGGCCGCGGGGGCCGCGGTCCCGTCGCTCGCCACCGTGCTGTGCAGTTCCACCAGGCGGATGGGATTCTCCTCGGCCTTCGTATCACCCGCGGGGGCCGCCGGTGTGTGGCCATCGTCCACCGGCCGCCAGCGCGGCACCAGCGTGGCGTAACTCGCGTACCCCACCACGCGGAACGAAAGGTCCGCATCCACCAGACCCATGCCCCTGGGCACGGGCAGATCAAGCGTGCGACCGCTGTCGCTCATTGCGCCCGCGGCGGCGGCCTCACCCACGCCCTTGCCAAGGACCGAGAGGTTGTAATCGTTGTAGCGCGGCAGGCCGCGCAAGGCCCGCTGCTCCAGACCGCGCCCCTGGTTGAGCCAGAGCACCGGCTGCATGTTGTCGAAAAAGCCGTTCTCGACGCGCCCCGGCGTGGGCTTGCCGCCGGCATCGGGCGGGCCGGCGAGCAGCAGGACATCGCCCTCCTGCTTGAGGGCGGAGTAGTAGACGCTGCCCAGGGCGATGGTGATTATGCCGCTGTGGACCATGATCACGCCCGCCCTGGGGATGGTGAAGTCGATGCGCCGCACCGTCGCCGTCATCATGTTGAGGATAAAGCACAGCAGGATGAGTTCCAGCGGCCACCACGCGTAGAACTCGATCTCGCTCATCTCCATGCCGGGCAGGCGGCGCACCGTGATGCCCCGGTACTCGTTCACGAAGGCCGCGAAGAAGCGCAGGCCCGTGCCGCTCGCCTCGCTGTAGCGCAGGTGCGGCCACGCGAAGGCCTGCCACGCCCAGAACGATGCCGCCGCGAGCCCGCACAGAGCCACGAAGCAGGCCACAAACCGCACGCCCGGCGCTGTGCGCGGGCCCAGCACCCGCCAGATCGCCCACGTCGGCAGGGCCGCGCCGATCAGCATCGCCGCCACCACCGTGGCCGCGTACACCAGCATCGTGGGGATCAGCGCCAGCAGGCCGATGGGCGTGCTGGCGAGGATGCCGTACACCGCCACCAAACTCAGCAGCACGACCGCCAAGGCGATGGAACTGAACGCCCGCAGCAGGAACTTGGCCGGCCAGGCCCATGCGGGAAAGAAACGATCATCCCACGCCAGGTTGTTCCGCCACTTTGCGCTCATGCGGCCCCATGTTAGCGGTTGTCGGGCCGTGATATCCTCGTGGCCATGACCGCGAAAACCCTCGCCCGCACCTACAAGACCACCCTCCTCGCCGACCGGGAGGGCGGAAGCACCATGACGGGCATTGATGTCCCCTTCGACACGAAGGAGGCCTTCGGCAAGGTGCGCGCCCCCGTGCGCGTGGCCCTGAACGGCTACACCTTCCGCTCCACCACCTTCCGCATGGGGGGCGCAACGTTCGTCCCCCTGTGCCGCGAGCACCGCGAGGCCGCGGGCGTGCGCGCGGGCCAGACCCTGAGCGTCACCCTCACGCTCGACGACAAGCCCCGCACCGTCACGATCCCCAAGGACCTCGCCGGTGCGCTCAGGAAGGCCGAGGTCCTCGACCGCTTCGAGGCCATGAGTTTCACCCACCGGCGCGAGTACGTTGAAGCCTTGTCCGAAGCCAAGAAGCCCGAGACCCGCGCATGTCTCTTTGTGGAGTTCTGCAAGCTTTT
>CAZNEU010000383.1:0-3365 GCA_964571915.1 uncultured Phycisphaeraceae bacterium | reverse complement strand
CGCCCGCGGGCAGATCGTTCACGCTCGTCGAGAGCAGGTGCGTCTCGCACAGGCCGCGCCGCTGCACAAACCGCAGCCACCACGCGGCCATCGCGCTCAGAATCTTCCCCTTGCCCGCGATCGGCGTCGGCATCACCACGTCAAACGCCGAGACGCGGTCGCTCGCCACGATCAGCAGCCTGCGCGCCCCTCCCCCGCCCGGCCCATCGGGCAGCGCGTACACATCGCGCACCTTGCCACGCCGCACCAGCGGCAGGTCGATCACCGGCGGCATCTGCTGGCTCATCGCGCCAACGGTACGCCCGGGTACCCCGGCTCTCCGACCGAAGGTCCGCCGTGGCGGAGCAGGGCTTTTCTTCAAACTGAGACACCGCCCTACGCTCCCCGTCCCGCACGCCCAGGGGCCGTGCCCTTGCGGCCTGAGCGTCATCCGTCCGCGCGTCGGTGGGAGGTTCGTCCGCTCGTATGCTCCTCTTCGCTGTCTTTGACGATGCCGGCCCCGCCGCGGATTGGCCCCTCCGGCACGCCTATCTCGTGGGCGGAGATGACATGGTCCTGGCCGGCGAGGTCAGCCTCGAGCAGGGCCTCCTCCGCTGCGAGCGCCGTCAGGAAGGGGCCTGCGGTCTGGGCATCCAGTTCCCCGTTCTTTCGCCAGACGGGAAGGTCGGGGGGGGCCAGAGTCTGCTCACGCTCCGCACGTGCCTGCTGCCGCAGCGCACCCAGCCCTATCTGCTCAGCCTTGAACTCGCCCGCCATCGGCTCATGCTGATGCTCAACAAACTCGAAGAGTGGGCGTTCTTTGACCTCGCCGCCGACGACCCGATGATGGTCAAGGTGGAGGAGACACGCCTGGCCTTCACGGCCGCGCTGCTCCTGCACCGCACTCTTCAGCCATCGGCCTCGGGGGCCAAGGGCGGGGCCGACGGCCGCGGGGCGGGTGGGGGCGGTGCATGGTTCTCGCGCGAGGCAGATCGTGCCGCACGTCGCGCTCTTGATCTCGCCGTCGATGCCAGCGAAGACCTTGCTCGCAAGCAGGCCCACCTGCAGCACGCCCGCCGCCTGTCGGGCGAAATGGCCCGTGCCGCGGCCATGACACCCCCGCCCAACGCCATCACCGATCACGAAGCCCGCGCCAGCCGCGCCGCTGCCCTGGGCACACCCGGCGTGCTCCTGCCCGAGATGCCGCGCCTGGGCATCGCGGTCAGCCCCGGCGCGTGTACGCCCGAACTGCAAACGGTGGTGCAGGGCTCGTGCGATTTCCTTCAGATGCCCATGCGCTGGGTGGACATGGAGCCCACCGAGGGCAAGTACGCCTTCGCCAAGACCGACAAGTGGCTGGAGTGGGCTGTAACCAAGGCCAAACTCCCCGTGGTCGCCGGCCCCATCGTCGAACTCCGCCCCGGCGTGATCCCCGACTTTCTCTACATCTGGGAGCACGACTACGAAACCCTCAAAGAGGTGGTCTTCGAGCACTGCAAAACCCTCGTCACGCGCTACCGCAAAACCGTGGGCACGTGGATCGTCGCCAGCGGCCTTCCCTGCGGCGGCGCGTTCAAACTCACCTACGAGCAGGTCATCGACCTGACCCGCACCTGCGTGCTGCTGGTCCGCAAACTCCAGCCCTCCGCCAAGGTGGTGGTCGAGATCGCGCAGCCCTGGGGTGAGTACAACGCCGGCCCCGCGCAGGGCAGCGGCCAGGGTTGGAAGGCCATCCCGCCCACGCTCTACGCCGAACTCCTCAATCAACTGGGCCTCAACATCGACGCCCTCGGCCTCCGCCTCCAGATGGGCCAGAACTTCGCCGGCCGCAGCACCCGCGATCCGATGAGCGTCAGCGCACTCCTTGACCGCTACGCCAACCTCGACCGCCCCGTCATGGTCAGCGCCCTGGGTGCGCCCAGCCAACCGCCGCCGCCCGCCTCCGCCAAGGGCGACGCCACCACCCCCCCGCCTGACCCCGGCTGCTGGCGCGGCACATGGAGCCCCGAGCACCAGGCCCGCTGGCTCAGCGACGTGGCCACGATCGCCGCGGGCAAGCCGTTCGTGCAGAGCATCTGCTGGCAGGAACTCTGCGACCTTGATCCCGGCGGCGAGATGCCCGGCGGCGGCCTCCTCTCCGCCGGCGGTGCGCCCAAGCCCGCCCTCGCCGCGTTCCAGTCGCTGCACTCCGCACTCAAAGACCGCACGCCCCTCTGAACGCCGGTGAACTGGCTCGGGTGGGCTGCATGTGGTGGGGCGGACATCCCGTCCGCCATCTTCAACCCATGATATTCTGCCCCCCATGCCCTCGCTCAAAGCCGGCGACATCGCCCCCGACTTCTCCCGCCCCGACCACAACGGCACCGTGGTGCGCCTCTGGGCCTTCCGCGGCCGCTGGGTCGTCGTCTTCTTCTACCCCAAGGCCCACACCCCCGCCTGCACCGCCGAGGCGTGCAGTTTCCGCGATGCGCACGTCCGCTTCAGCGCGGCGGGCGCGGTGGTGATCGGTGTCAGCCGCGACGGGGTCCCCAAACTCCGCGACTTCCACGACAAGTACACACTCCCCTACGCCCTCGTGAGCGACGACGGCTCCATCCGCAAGGCGTGGGGTGTGCCAAAGTTCCTGGGCCTCTTCGCCGGGCGCGTGACCTACGTCATCGACCGCGAGGGCAGGGTCCGCCACGTCTTCGTCGGCAACAGGAACGGGGGCCGCCACGTCGCCGAAGCACTGGCCGTCGTCGCCACGGAGGTGGACGAAGAGGGCACACGCATGAACGATGAGCCCGCCGCCAGGGCCTGAAGCGCAAAGAGGCCCCGGTGCAGGCCGGGGCCTCTCAAAGGCGAACTTGCGCGAGCACTCGCGGTCGATCACCTCACCGTTGTGCGCCGGCGGCGCACCGCCACAACACCGGCGAGGCCCGCAATCGCGGCCGCGCCGGGCATCGGCACAAGCACGTTCTCCACGTACTCCGCCGCCGCATCGTGCTCCTCTTCGCTCATGCCGTAGTTGAACACGATCCAGAACGGGAGCGACGAATCCACGCCGCTCAGGTCCACGCCGAACTCGACCTCCACCAGATAGATTCCCGTGCCGCCCGGGCTGACAAGGTCGGTGCCGAACAGGTAGTTGGAGCGGTGCGTGTGCAGACCGCCCTCGGGGTCCACCTCCAGGTCAAAGGCCGGCAGCGGGTCGAACACACCCGGGTCGGCCGCGGGTGAGAACACCGAGAACGTGGCCGCGTCGTCCTGCACGTTGAACCGCGCGGACGCGATCGTGTCGAAGTCGCTGCCGTTCCAGACGCGCAAGGCCTTGCGCAGCGACATGGTGAGCGTGGTGGCGCCGGTGAGCGTGCCGTCCTCCACCTGATACCCCGGCTCGTCGGTGA
>CAZNEU010000382.1:0-13117 GCA_964571915.1 uncultured Phycisphaeraceae bacterium | reverse complement strand
AGGGACAGCCGAAGTATACATGGAACCGCACCTCGGGCACACCAGGAGGGACGGGGGGCGGGGGTTTGGGCTGGTGAAGCTGGGCGGCAGACACAGGCGTGTGGCAGAACGGCCGCCTACCAGAATCGCCAGGGGCCGGGATGGCTCATGGCGGCGGCGGGCACGAGGGCCTCGCGCACGGCTGAAACCAACTCGGCCACGCCGTCGCCACGGAGGGCAGCGACCGCCACGGCTGCGCCCGGTGCGGGGCCGCGATCGGCCCGCAGACCCACTCTGATAACGGGAACGGTGGGGTGCGGGTTGGGAAGAAAGCCGGCGCCCGCATCGGCGCACAGGAGGATCCGGTCTGCGGCGGCGGCGGCGGTGAGGGCGGCGTGCTGCGCGGCGAGGTCGACGGGTGTGGCGCCGGGGTTCAGGCCCGGTGCATCCATCCAGCGCACCACCAGCCCCGCAAGGTCGATGCTCGCGCCGACATGGTCGCGGGTGGTGCCGGGTTCGTCGGCGGTGGCGGCCAGTTCGCGGCCCGCGAGGGCGTTCATGAGCGTGCTTTTGCCGATGTTGGGCGGACCGATGGCCACGACCAGCGGCGGGTGGATCAGGTGGTTGAGCGCACGCGAGCGCGCGATATCGGCATCGCCCAGCGCTGACGAGGGCGACAAGCCACTCCAGCGGCGGGGCTGGTCGAGGAGCAGGTCCACCGCGAGGGGGCTGGGGGCACGGGCCAGCGCACTGAGCATCCTCGCCTCCATATCGGTGCGTGCTTCAGGAAAGGGCACGCTGGCCGCCGCGGGTGGTGCCAGGCCCAGCGCGGCGAGTCTGGCCGCGAGTTGCCGCACGATCTCGGGGCCGGCGTGCGGCATGATCGACGCGTGAGAGGGGCTCCAGCGTGCCACCACGCCGCGGTCGATGCCGCCAAGGTCGCGCAGGCCCCATGCACCAACAGGTACGGCCCGCCCGGAGAGGGCAGCGAGGGCCACGTCCAGCGAGCCGGCATCACCCTGCAACATGAACGCGGCGATGGCGCCGTCGCCGCTGCCGGGGGGCGGCGTGGCCAGCGTGAAGGATGCCGGTGTGCCGGCCAAGGTCATTCCTCGCTCACGCACAGGCGGTTCCACGATTCGAGCATGCCCAGCAAGACCAGGTCGGGGACGACGTGCTCGATCACGTCATCGCCCTCGAACAGGAGCGGCGCATCGCCGCCGGTGGCCACGATGCGCGGGTAGCCCTTGTTCATCTCGGCGTATTGATCGATGAGCAGGCGGGTCATGCCCACGAGCGCGGCCACGCAGCCGCGCTGCATGGCATCGGCCGTGGTGCGGCCCGGCGGCTCAGGGGGTGGCTCGCGCGGCGTTGGCACGGCGGGCAGCCTGGCCGTGCCCTCGTGCAGGCTGCGCAGCATCATCTGCAGGCCCGGGGCAATGCATCCACCCTGGAAGGCCCCCCACTGGTCGACGAAGTCCACGGTGATGGCGGTGCCGGCATCGATGACCACGCAGGCCTGAGCGGAGCGTGCGAACGCGCCCACCGCGGCGAGCAGGCGATCAACGCCGACCGACTCGGGCTCGGGCACGTTGGTGATCATGGGCACGGGCAGCGCGGGGCCGAAGCGGTAGACGCGCGGGCCCGTGCCGGTGAGCATCGCGCCGAGGCGGTCGGCGACGGTGTCGTTCACGGAGGCGATGAGCACGGCGCTGTCGCCCGGGGGCAGGCCCGCCGCGGCGGCCGCAACGCCCGCGTCGAGCACTGCGGGGTCGGCGTTCTCAAGGACGGTGGCGGGCTGGAGGAGGCCTTCGGTCGCGCGGGCGAGGCGCGTGCGTGTGTTGCCGACCGAGAGGAGGAGGAGTTGTTGGACCGGCAAGACCTTGACCATGCGGCCATCGTAGAGTTGCCCGGCAACTCATGGCCCGATGCCGCGTGGACAAGTCGATCGAGCGTCTGGTTGTGGACGGCTTCACATTCCCGCTGGGGGTCTACCCGGTGGAGCAGATGACGCCGCGCCCGGGCTTCACCGTGAGTTTCGAGTCGGCGGACGGGGGCGGCGAAGAGCGCGACGGGCCGCCCCACCCCGGGGAAGACTGGGAGGAGTGGCCCGACCGCTACGTGTGGGACGTGTGCATCACGGCCCCGCGTGTGGAGCCGCTTTTCCGGGCGCTGGTCGCGCTCATGCCCGGGCGCGTCTTCCCCATCCTCGACGTGCTGGGGCAGGACGCGTACCGCGAGATCGATCCGTTCGTGGCCTACGAGTTGGTGGGGCTGGAACGCTTCCTCGACGCGATCCGTCAGTACCGCGGGTACTTCTTTGAGGACGGCCTGGTGGGCTTCGGCGCGATGTGCGAGGACCCCTTCTTCTATGTGTTCGTGGACGAGCACAAGGTGGTCACGGTTCGCGCGGCGACGGACCTGAAAGACCGGGTGGAGAAGGTGCTGGCCGCGTTTGATCTTGAGGCGCTTGAGCACATCGCCGCCGCGGATGCCGCGCTGCACGAGCACCGGAGCGTGCTCGAAGCCCCGAGCGACAGGCCGGACCTGTTGACGCCCGACGAGATCGTGGAGGACCTGCGCGACCTGTGGGGCTTGTCCTTGAACATCGACCCGGAGACGAACGTGGACGAGGACGGCGCCGCGCTGAGCATCGTGGGGTGGCGGGTGGTGGTGCGCGCGGTGCTGCCGGGCGAGGTGATCCGCTATGTTGAGGTGCTGGCGACAGCGGAGAACCTGGCCACGGCGCACGAGTTGGCCGTGGATGCGGCCCAGCACCTGGTGGAGTTGGCGCTGGACGATGAACCCGCCAAGGGCACGCGCGGCGCAGGATGGGGCGGTTCGTCGCGGCTCGCCCCGCCCGGCGCAGCGGCACCTGATCCGGCGGCCGGGGCCGAAGGAGAACTCGCGCCCGCGGGGGCGCCCGGCCCCGATGAGGGGGACGAGGAGGAGAATCTTGCGGAAATCGAGCCCAGCGTCGAAATCGATGTGCTCGGGGCCGACCGCATCCGGCCGGACGATTTTCCCAAGGCTCTGGCCGAGTTTGGCCCAGCCGGCGCGCCCGCTGATTTCTCGCTCAACCGGGTCTGTTCCGCCGTGTGGGTCGAGTAAACGGGCCGCGCCGCAGGAACGGCCGCAGGCCGAAGCCGATCATTTCCCGAACTGATCTGGGTGCTCCCAAGTTCCCCTTTGGCCGAGAGTTGTGCGCAGAAAGAGTGGCCGCGGGGGTTTGCGTTTGTTCACCGGGGTGGGTACCTTTTGCCCCCCGAGGTGCCGGTGGCGGCATCGCGGCGATCCAGTGTTCTCGCGGGGACGCGCGGTTCGACGTTGTCGGCCGCGCTCCGGAGGCTTTGCATGACGGTTCAGACGCAACGTTCGGCACGCCGGCTCGTGGCAACCGCCTTCGCGCTCGCGTGCGCCCAGGGCCTTCCCGCGGTGCTGGCTCTGGCGCAGAGCGCCGGCGCCGCAGCGCCCGTGCCCGCGGGCCTTCCCGCCATCGATGCCGCGCTGGCACAAGCGCAGGCGGCGCTGGCGGCGGACCGGCTGATCGAGGCCCAGTCGCTCCTGCGCGAGGTGGTGAAGGGCGGCGCATCATCCACGCTGGGCGCGAGCCGGCAATCGCTCGCGCTGGAGTTGCTGCAACGGGCCGACAGGCGCATCAAGCAGGCGGACGTGGTCGAGATGAGTCTGCAGCGCGCGGCGTGGTCGATCGAGCAGGCGGACCTTCGCGTGGCGGAGCGCCACGTGAAAGCGGTGCTGGCGCGGGGCACCCTGGCGGCCGGCCAGCGTGAGCGGGCCGTGGCCCTGCGGACCACCATCGAGCAACGGCGGATGGACCTGGCGCCGATCGTCGCGGGCACGCTCAGCCGCGCCGTGGCGGACTTTGATGCCCGGCGCTACGGCGAGGCGCGTGCGGGGCTGAACACGATCCAGCGTTCGGGCGTGGCCCTTGATGATGACGAGCGCGCGACCCTGGACCGCTTGCAACTGCGGCTGGTGGAGATGGAGCAGCAGCAGGGCAAGCCCTTCGCGGCAGACAGCGTGTCGCTGGCGATGATGCAGCCCGGCACGGTGCGGCGCACCCCGCCGCCCGAGCCGCCCGCGGCTCCCCCGTCCCCGGCTGGGCCCGAGACCGACCCGCAGCAGCAGACACCGGAGGGGCGTGAGCAGCCCGCCGCCGAGCAGCCCGCGCCGCCCGCGCGGCCCGAGCAGGCCGCCGCCGGGGCCGCCGCGCCACCGGCGGACGACCTCGTGGCGATGGCGATGCGTGTGGAGGCCCAGCGTCTGGTGGCCGAGGGCGAGGCGGCGTTCAGCGAGGGTCGCTACAGCGAGGCGGCCCGCAAGCTCGAACTGGCAACGATCTCCGGCAAGGCGTATCTGAGCGAGGGTGAACTCAGGGGGGCCCAGGCCAAACTGGACGAGGCCCGGGCACGCCTCCGCTCCGGCGTGGGCGGCGGGGTGCTGGCCGACCGCACGGTGCAGAACATCGCGCTGATCCGCGAGCGGGCGGTGGCGGAGTTTGAGAATGAACTCGAGCGTGCGAACAGGGCCGTGGCGGCGGGCGATACCACGCAAGCGAACGATCTGCTGGCGCGGGCGGGGCTGACGATGTCGCAGGCCCGGCAGTATTTCGCGCAGGCCGAGTACGACGGGTATGTGCGGAGGCTGGACGCGGCCCGGCAGCAGGCCGCGGCGACGGGCGAGACGATCCGCGAGAGGGAACTGCGCGAGCGCGAGGTGATGCTGCGGAAGAAGGCCAACGAGGCCCAGCGCAGCCTGGCGACCGAGAAGGACCGCAAGGTGCGCGAGGCCGTGATCCGGGCGCGGGCGCTGCAGGCGGAGCAGAAGTACGGCGAGGCGCTCCAGGTGATCGACCAGGTGCTGTTCCTGGAACCCAACAACCCCACGGGCCTGCTGCTGCGGGACGTGCTCTCGGACATCATCGCCTACCGCAAGAGCGACGAGATCTACCGCCTGCGCAAGCGTGCGTTCCAGGGCATCAGGCTGGACGCCGAGGAGGCCGCGATCCCGCCGACACGGATGATGAACTTCCCGGCCGACTGGCCCAACAAGAGTTTCAGCCGCGGCGACGGGGCGGCGTTCGCCGAAGCCCCGGAGAACCGGCGTGCGCTGGCCGCGCTCGAGCGGCGCGTGCCCGCGGAGTTCACCGGCAACAAACTGGCCGACGTGCTGCGGTACGTGCGCGAGGTGGCGGGCGTGGACGTGGACGTGGACTGGGAGAGCCTGCGCACCATCGGCGTGGACGCGGAATCGCCCGTGGACCTCTCGCTGACCGACAAGCCGGTGAGCGTGGTGCTGCAGCGCACGCTGGCGAAGGTGAGCAAGGACCAGTTCGCCAAGGCCGACTACGCGGTGCAGGACGGGATCGTGTCCATCGCCTCGGAGGACGCGCTCAGGAAGCACGTGGTGAGCCAGCCCTACAACATCACCGACCTGCTGCTGGACGCGCCCAACTACACCGACGTGCCCGACATGGACCTGGGGCGTGCCATCGCGCGGGCCGCCAACCCGGAGATCACCGACGGCCCGTTCACCAAGAAATACGGACGCGACACGGCCGCGGCCCGCGACGAGCGTGTGCGCAAACTCGTGAGCCTGATCCAGACCACGGTGGCCACCGACAGTTGGCGCGACCGCGGGGGCGAGACGGGCTCGATGCAGGAACTCAACGGCAGCCTGATCGTCACGACGACCCCCTCCAACCACCGCGAGATCGCCAGCCTTCTCAGCCAACTCCGCGACGTGCGCTCGCTGCAGATCAACTGTGAGTCGCGCTTTCTGCTGGTGAACCAGGACTTCTTCGAGCAGATCGGCTTCGACCTGGACGTGTACTTCAACGCCAACTCGAACCAGGTGACCAACGCCCGGTTCAACGACGACACGCTGATCCTCTCGGACTTCTTCGACCCCACCACGGGCCGCCCGGGCCGGGCTGTCACCGGCGGGCCCTCGACCATCCCGCAGACCGGTGGGCCGGGGCCGCGCACCAGCCAGGGGCTTGTCCGACCCGACAGGTTCTCGCCCATCGGCAGCGCGCAGAACTCCCTGGGCCTGACCGAGGCCCTCGCCGGCGGCGTCAGCCCCTTCGCCTCCAGCATCCTGGGGGCGGCGCCCGCGCTGGGCGTGGCCGGCCAGTTCATGGACGACATCCAGGTCGATTTCCTCATCAAGGCGACGCAGGCCGATCAGCGCTCCAGCACGCTGACGGCGCCGCGGCTCACGCTCACCAACGGGCAGATCTCCAACATCTTCATCGCCCGCCAGGCGTCCTTCGTCTCCGACCTCACGCCCATCGTGGGCCAGTCGGCCGTGGGCTTTGACCCCGTGCCGGGCGTGCTCACCACGGGCGTGGTGCTGGCGGTTGAGCCGGTGATCTCGGCGGACCGCCGCTATGTGACCATCAACGTTGACACGTCGGTGAGCCAGGCCGACCCCAACCTGCGCACGATCGGTGTCTCGGCCGTCGCCGGCGGGGCGATCGTGGGCTCCGCGGCCACGGGGTCGTTCATCGAACTGCCCACCATCAACACCACGCGTGTGCAGACGACGGTGACGGTTCCCGACGAGGGCACGGTGCTGCTGGGCGGCCAGCGCATCATCGCCGAGGTGGAGGTTGAGACGGGCGTGCCCGTGCTGAGCAAACTCCCCATCATCAACCGCTTCTTCACCAACCGGGTCTCGGCCAAGACCGAGTCGACGCTGCTCATCCTCATCAAGCCCACGATCCTCATCAGCGCCGAGGAAGAGGAACGCCAGTTCCCCGGTCTGCTGGATTCCATGCGGACGGGCGTGGGGGGCTGAGGTCGGCCGACGCGCGCACGACCAAAGAAGTGCATGAACAAGGCCCCGGATTGCCGTCCGGGGCCTTTGTGTTTGTGCATGTTCAGGGCGGGCGCTACTGCGAGACCATCGACACCAGCGGCCGCTCCTGGCGCGCCGCGGCGGTGAAGAACTCGGCGTAGCGGTCGCCCACGGCCTGGGCGTCATACCGCTTGCCCGCCGCGGCGGAGGCCGCGTTGGCCTCGTTGCGATACGCCTCGTCGTCGGCCAGGCGCTCGATCACCTCGATCCACGGGGCCACGGCCTGGGCATCCACCGGCACCACGGTCTCGGGCGTGAAGCCCTCGGGGAGGGGCAGGTAGATGGCGCCGTCGCCCAGCGCCTCGCGCACGCCGCCCCGGTCGGCGGTGAGCACGGGCACGCCGTTGAGTTGTGCCTCCACGCCCACGCGCCCCCAGGGCTCCTGCCAGGCCACGGGCATGAGGATCGCGCGGGCCGTCTCGTAGATGCGGCTGGGGCGGTAGCGCACGGAATCGATGCGGAGCGTGCCCTTGGCCTTGATCTCCAGCGCGCCGTGCGACGCGGCAAGCCGCGCGTGGTCGCCGCTGCCGCGGGCCTCGATCACCCGCAGACCCAGGTCGGGCCGCTTGAGAGCGAGTTGCTCGGCGAGGCGCACAAAGAAGTAGACGCCCTCGTTGGGCGTGGGGTTCACGAAGGTGAAGACCCGCGGGTCGTGCGTCGCGGCCACGGCCTCCTCCGGGTCGATCATGGGCGGAATAACCGTGCTCTCCAGGCCGATGCTCTCGCGGTACTTGCCCCGCAGAAACTCGCTGGGCGAGATCACCGCGTCCACCTGATCGAACGCGAGCGGGTGCTGGTAGGCGAGGTTCTGCAGCACGAAGACGACCGCCGCGCCGCTCTGGCGGGCCAACTCGCGCCGGCTCTGCTCCGTGGGCGTGCCACCGAACGTGAGCACCACCTCGGGCTTGAACTCTTCAAGGGCCTGCGACAACATGCGTGAGAACTGCTGACCGTGCGGGAAGTCAAACTCGCGCACGCTCAGGCGGCCGGTGTCCATCACCTCGCACTTCACGCCCTTGTGCAGGAAACGCCACGCGGCACACCCCTGGCCCGCCGCGGGCCGCCGGTCCACGTCCACCTCGATGCCCAACTCGCGCAGCATGGGCAGGGCCTTGGGTGGGCTGGCGGCCTCCATGGCGCTGGAACTGAGGGAGCGCACATCGAACCCGCGCTTGGCCAGGGCCCCCGCGATCGACATCATCGTCCGTGCCGCGCCGCTGGAAGGATCGAGCGGCAACTGCGAGAGCAACAACAAGACTCGTTTCGACATGCTTTCTCTGTCCCTTTCTGGCCGCACCTTGTTCACCGCCGGCGCGGGCCATGCACACACCAACCTCGAACACACCATCCGTCAATCATCCATCGTGAGCGTGGCATCGTCGATCAGGTACAAGCCCAGCAGCCACCCGCCGTCAAGGTACGGATCGACCTTGAGTTTGCCTTCCACGGTTCCGTGCATGGCCATGCGCTGCTTGGCGTTGGCCGCGTTCGCCAGTTTCACCTCCACCGCGTCGTAGGCCGTGGGGGGCACGCCGATGCAGCAGCCGTCCCATTGGTTGAGCATGCTGAGCATCTCCTTGGGGTTGGCCGACGTGATCGGGAACGCCACGTACCCCGCGATCCGCACGTGCTTGCCGTCGAGCATCGCCACCCGCTGGGGCAGTTTCATCTGACCCATGCGCGGCTTGTACGTCTCCTGCGCCGACACCAGCAGGTCCCACGAGAAGCGGTAGGGGTCGGCCTTGGTGCCCGTGCCACGCACGGGAAACCGGCCGTCGAGCACGAGCACGCCGCCCTCCTTGCGTTCCACCTTCACGGGCACGAGTTTGTCCGCGGGAAACTTGGGGTTGGGCTCGATCACGAAGCCGTCCGGCAGCGCTGCAGCGGCATCGGGCCCGCTCGCTTCCGGCGAAACTCCGCCCACACCCGGTGAGGCGAGAGCCGCGACCACCTCGGCGGCGATCTTCTCCGCCGCGGCCACCTTGGTCGCGTCTTCGGCGGGGGGCGCGGTGGTGGCTGGCACCGGGGTCGGGGCCTCTGTCGCGCGTGCCTGCGCGGGCAATGCCTCCACCGCGGCGGGCTCAACGGCCAGGGGCAGGGGTAGGGCCGCGGGCGCGGCGAGCAGAGCGGAAGGCGTCGGCTCCGGCGATGGGTCAGCGCCCACAGCCCGAGGCTTGGTGGCTTGCGTGGGGGCCGGGGCTGGCGCAGCCGCGCTGGCCGCCACAGGCGCGGCGGCTGGCAGCGAGGGCACCCTGGTGGCCTCACTTCCCCTGCGCGCGCTGCCCAGAACCACCGCCGCACCGATGACAAACAACAACACGATTGCCCAGAGCCATTTCATAGCCGAATCCGTTTGGCGGTGCCTTCACACGGTGCCCCGTCGCCCGCGCGCCGGCAGCGCGGCATGATAGGTTGCCGGTACGGCCCGCGCCTGCGCGGGGCGGCCGCTACGCTGGCGGCATGAGCCCCGTTGCCGCCGCGCTCGCACCCTTCGGGACGACCATTTTCACAACCATGTCCCGCCTCGCGCTGGAGCACGGCGCGGTGAACCTTTCGCAGGGCTTCCCCGACTTTGAGGGACCGGACTTCGTGAAGGAGGCCGCCGTCGCGGCCATCCGTTCGCAGGCGAACCAGTATGCCCCGATGCCCGGCGTGCCGGTGCTGCGGCAGGCTATCGCCCGCCGCTTCACGCGAGACACCGGCCTGGCGGCCGACCCGGACACGCACGTAACCGTTACCGCGGGCTGCACCGAGGCCATCGCGGCGACGATCTTCGGCCTGTGCAACGCGGGCGACGAGGTGGTCCTGTTCGAGCCGTACTACGACTCGTACCGCGCCTGCGTGGCCATGGCCGGGTGCGTGCCCCGGTTTGTCGCGCTGCAACCCGATGCACACGGCCGCTTCGCGTTCGACCACGGCCAACTCGCGGCGGCCTTCGGCCCGCGCACCCGCGCGGTCATCATCAACACGCCCCACAACCCCACGGGCAAGGTCTTTTCACGCGATGAACTGGCCTTCATCGCCGGTCTGTGCGTGAAGCACGATTGCCTCGCCGTGGCGGATGAGGTGTACGAGCGGCTCATCTTTGATGCGGCCCGCACGCCGCACGTGAGCATCGCCACGCTGCCGGGCATGGCGTGCCGAACCGTGGTCCTCTCCAGCCTGGGCAAGACGTTCAGCCTCACGGGCTGGAAGATCGGCTGGGCGGTGGCCGCGCCGCCGCTGAGCGCCGCGGTGCGAGCGGCCCACCAGTTTCTCACGTTCGCCGTGAACACGCCCATGCAGCACGCCGCGGCGGTGGCGCTGGAGCGTGAGCAGGAGTACGTGCCCACGCTGGTTGCGCTGCTGGCGGCCAACAAGGAGGCCCTGGCGCTCGCCCTGCGCGAACTGGGCTACAGGGTGTACGAACCCGACGGCACGTACTTCATCCTCGCAGACCACTCGAAGTTCGGCTTTGCTGATGACCTGGCCTTCTGCACACACCTCATCGAGAAGGTCGGCGTCGCGGCGATCCCGCCCAGCGTGTTTTACGAGCACGCGGAACTGGGCAGGAGCCTCGTGCGCTTCGCCTTCTGCAAGAGGCCGGAGACGATGGCCGAGGCGATCGCGCGGCTGCGGGCGGGCGGGCGGCCGCCGGCCGCTACTACCCTCACCCATGCCCGGCCCCGGCCTCTCCTTTGACGACCATCGCACGCACGCCGACACGGTTGTCGCCACGGTGCTGGCCGCGGCCGATCCGCGCCGCCACGTGGCCGCGGCCCTGCGCGAGATCAAGCCCCTCCCGGACACGGTGCGGCTGGTGGCCTTCGGCAAGGCCAGCGTGGCGATGGTGCAGGGCGCGGCAGACATGTTGGGCGAGCGCATCCGCTTCGGCATCGCGGCCGCGCCCGCGAGCCTGGCCTTCCGGCCGGATTTCTGGCCGGGAGCAGTGGGCCTGATGCCGGCGGACCATCCGCTGCCCACGGAGCGCAACGTCGAGGTGGCGCGGGCCATCGAGTACGTAGCCCGAGACTGCGGGCGCTCGGCCCGCGAGGGCAGCGTGGCCGGCATGGCCGGGGCGGAGACCTTGCTGGTGCTCATCTCCGGCGGGGGCTCGGCCCACCTGGCCATGCCCGCGGGCGACGTGACGATCGAAGACCTGCGCCGCCTGACGGGCGCGATGAACGCGGCCGGGGCCACCATCGCCGAACTCAACACCGTGCGGCGGCACTGCGAGACGCTCAAAGGGGGGCTCTTGGCCGCGCTTGCGCACCCCGCGGCGGTGATCGGCCTGATCCTTTCAGACGTGGTGGGCGACGACCCGGCGAGCATCGCCAGCGGCCCCGTGAGCGCGGACGCGAGTACCTTTACCGATGCCCTGCTGGTGCTGGACAAGTACAAACTGCGGAACACTCTGCCGCGCGTGGCGGCGTACATCGAAGATCACCGTGGGGGGGGCGATGTGCCCGATGCGGCCGAGACGATCAAGAAGGGCGACCCGCGCTTGGCGGGCGTGCTCACGCGCATCGTGGCGAGCAACAAGCAGGCGGTGAAGGCGGCGGAAGAGGCCCTGCGGACGATGGGCTTTGCCACCGTGCTCGTGCGTGAGGGCGTGCAGGGCGAGGCCCGCGATGTGGGCAAGGCTCTGGCGCGGCAGGCGATGGGCCTCAAGCCCGGCGGGGGGGGCGGCGAGCACGGTCTGCCCCTCCCCCCCCTTCCCGCCGCGATCATCCTCGGCGGCGAAACGACCGTGGCGGTGAAGGGGAGCGGCGTGGGCGGGCGGAATCAGGAACTGGCCCTCGCCGCGGCGATCGAACTCGACGGCCACCCCGACATCGCGGTGCTCACGTTCAGCACCGACGGGCAGGACGGCCCGCCACCCTCGGACGCGGCGGGCGTGCTGGTCTCGGGCTCCACGCTCACGCACACGCACATGCTGGGGCTGGATGCGCGGGCCGCGCTGGCGGACAACGACTCGCACACGTTCTTTGCACGGCTGGAGGCGGGCGGGCACCCCGTAACGCTCTACCGCACCGGCCCGACGGGGACGAACGTGAACGACATCGCGGTGGCGGTGGTGTATTGAGACAGGTGAGAGGTGGCAGGGGACAGGGGACAGCCAGAAAAGAGGACCGGGGCGAGGTTACAGGAGACAGCAGGCAGGAGAGCCGCCTTCGCCGTTATTGGCCCACCGGGCAGGCGGCGGGCCGCGCGGGTGCCGGGCCCTGGTGCAAACCGCGATGGCGGCCTGCGCGGCCGTGGAGGGATGCACGTGGTCCGTTGAGGGATGAACACCGCCGCTCCAGCCACGCGGCCCGGGCGTTGAGGGACGCTCGTACGTCCGAGAAGCACCAACGCATTCACCACCGAGACACCGAGGCACCGAGGAGGACGGATTGAAACACGGAGAGCACCAAGAGGCACGGAGCAACGCCGCGCGACCGGAGATCGGTCTACCAGAGTTCTTCCAGCCACTTGCGAAGGCGCGGGCTGGGCCGCCGCCGCGTTGCACCGAACTCCGTGCGCCAGGTTTTCGCCACTTCTCCCGCCCCGCAGCGCCACCCGCATTCCGTGCAGACGTGCTCGCTCTTGACGCGCATCAGCGGGTGCAGGCACCGGACGCACATGCGCCACCGGAGCAGACGCCCGCGCTCGGCGATCCCGGCCCGACGGCGAAGGACCACGACCATGAAGACCACCGCGAAGGCGATGCTCAGGGTCATGGCGCCGATGCCCGTCGCGGTCAGCCACGCGGCCGCCGAAGGCCCCAGCGCTGACGACCACGTGCCGGCCATGATGGCCACCACGCCCGACACCACCTGGGTCGCCACCATCGCACACAGAAGCCTGAACTCGAATCGGCGGATCATGCGGGCAGGATTCCCTTGGTGCCACGCTCGTTGAACAGGAGCCCTTCCTCACGGTCGGGCTGCATGTGCCGCTCCGCAGGCGCGGAGGGCTCGTTGGGACCGCCACGCATACGTGGGCGTCAACTTCATCGCCGCTCCCTGACGGTCGCGGTTCGTAGCGTCACGCGTACGCGTGCAGGCCGGGCAGAAGCAGGTTCACGCCGAAGTAGCACCAGAGCATCGTGAAGAACCCCAGCACGCTGAGCCACGCCGTGGTGAGGGCCTTGTCGCGCACGCCCGCCTGGCGGAGGTGGACGACCGCGAGATACACCAGCCACGTGAGCAGGGCCCAGAGTTCCTTGGGGTCAAAGGCCCACCAGCGGCCCCACGAGTGATCCGCCCACCATGCGCCCAGCAAGATGCCCACG
>CAZNEU010000381.1:0-3131 GCA_964571915.1 uncultured Phycisphaeraceae bacterium | reverse complement strand
CCACGCGACCCACGGACACGTTGGTCGCGTACGAGATGGGCTGGTTCAAACCCGGAATGTTGCTCATGAAGTTCGTTGAGAGGAGCGTGGTGCCGTCGGGCCCGAACCGCTCGATCAGGAAGCCCGTCTCCCACCGCTGGGCCGAGGTCGGCGCGGCAGCAGCCTGGGTGAACTGGCCGAACGCCGTGCCAGCCAAGGTGGCCAAGGCAGCGACACTCACGAGACCACGAACGGTTGAATTCTTCATGATTCCTCTCCTCAAACCTCTCTCAAAGGGTTGATGACATATGAACAAGGCAGGATAGTCCACTCCAACCTACCGCTCAATCATGCGCTGTACCCGCCCGATTGCAAGCCGCGTTCTCAAAAAGAGTTGGAAAGATGACGAGTTTTTGACGTTTGGACCGCCCCAAGGCCGCCGCCACGGCCAGATGACCAGAACATAATCCAAACACACCCTGCCACCACACCGGTTCGATTTCATCCCCTTGCGCTCCGAGTCGAAGATCCGCCCCGCCACCGCGGGTGGACCACGTGGCCAGCGGGGGGTCATGCAGGCCGGAGCGGAGAGCGCGCGAAAAAGGGGACGCCGCTCTCGCGGCATCCCCTTCGGAATCAGGTTCGGACAGACCCCCCGTGAACGGGAGGGAGTGAACTGATCAACTCAGGCCAACGACGCGGGTTAGGCGCGGCGACGGCGAGCGATGGCCAGACCGCCCAGGCCGAGAATCGCAGCCGCGCCCGGGGTGGGAACGCGGAACTGGAAACTCTGGTTGGGGAGGTTGACCTGAGGGGCAGCCGAAGCGGAGCCGACCTCGTTTGCGCCACGGTCATCGCGGAACAGGTAACGGCCGGACAAGCCGGAGACCGTGACCGTGATGGCACGAGCGGCCGCATCCTTGGGAATGAAGTCCCAGGAATAGATGGCCACGTAGTCGCCCACGCCCAGCAAACTGCCGTCGAAGTTCGTCGTACGGCTGCCGACGACCGACGTGAGGCGGGACGTGGTTACGGCCACGTTCGAGTAGATGCCGTTGCTGGTGTTGCTGTTGAGGCCGACCGGGGCCGGGGCGAACGCGCCGCGGAAGGGCGCATAGTGGCCGGCCAGGGGGTTGATGCCACCCGCATCAAAGCCAGGCGACGACAGACCCAGAGCGAACATGCTGGGGACCGGGTCCACAGTCGCCGCGGTGTCGCTGGCCTGAATGAAGAGGGTGCCGTTGGCACCGCCCACGCGACTCACACCGAGGTTCGTCGTGCCCGAGGTCGACGAGTTCGGGAGAATCGAGACGCGCGCCATCATGGTGATGCTCACCAGGGTGGTCACGTCGGTGTGGTTCGGCACGTTCCGATTCACCACGAATTGCACGTCCCAGACCTGGGCCGAAGCCGGAGCCTGAGCGTTGGCAGCGGACGCGAGGCCCGCGACGCCAACAAGAGACAAAACGCCACGAACAAGATTCCTGTTCATCACTCTCTCCTCTCATCTAAATGTCGCGCCATAGACAGGGCGGAACGCGCACCGCTTGACGCTGGTGCAAAGATGCCTCAGTTTTCCCCGAAGTTCAAGCCCGCACAACGATTTTTATGCTAAAAATCTCAGGGATTGTGTGCGAGAACACGCAAAACATACCAATCAAGGACCGTACAAGAGGGATACGCCACGCAAAAGGACCCCGCTCTTGCGAACGGGGTCCTCGGAAGAAACACGTGATTCTCTCTGCGGGCTCGCCCGCCCGCATCAGTTCACGAACGACACACACCACTCAGGCGCGGCGGCGGCGAGCGATGGCCAACCCGCCCAGGCCGAGCACCGCCGCGGCCCCGGGTGTGGGGACGAAGAAGGTGAAGGACTGGTCGCCGATGGTGGCGGTGGCGCCGTTGGAGGCCTGGCCGCTGCCGTTGTAGTTGAAGATGTAGCGGGCGCTCTGGGCGAAGATGCCCACGTTGATGGTGCGGAAGCCCTGGGGTGTCAGGTCCTCGCGGGGCGTGTAGGTGAGTTTGTAGTAGCCGGTGAACTCCGACTCGGGGCCGATGAAGGCTGTGCCACCCTCGTTGAGCGTGCCCATGCCGACCGGCGGACCGGAGCCGTTGAAGTTATCGGCAACGGTGCCGGGGGAACCAAAGTTCACGGTGCGGCCGCCGGTGGCGTTGAACATGGCCAGGGGACCGGTGGCGGGGTTGTTGAGGCTGCCGTTGACCGAGGCGAGGTTATCGCCCTGGTTGGCGGGACCCCAGCCGGGGAACGCGCCGCGCATCGGAGCGAACATGCCCAGGTTGTTGCCGCCGCCCGTGGCGGGGCCAGCGCCCGTATCGCCGCGGGTCAGCGTGCCCTGGCTCAGGGTCTTGTCGCGCGACACGGTGTCGGTGAAGGTCATGCGGAACCCGGTGGTGGCGCTGCCGGCACCGCCGAGGCGGCTGATGCCCAGGTTGCTGGTGTTGGAGGTGTTGGCCACGATGCCCACGCGGGCCTGGATCGTGATATCGACACGGCCGACCGAGAGATCGCTCTGGAACAGGCCGCCGCCGACCTTCACCAGATTGCCGCCGGGAACGCCCGCGGCACCGTTGAAGAAGTGGCTGGTCACCCCCGTATCGATGAGAACGCCGCCGAGGTCGAAGCGCTCGACCATGTAGCGCACCTCGTACCGCTGGGCCGACGTGGGCGCAGCCACGGGGCTCTGTGCAAGGACCGAACCGGCCGTTCCAGCAAGGCTGGCAACAGCAACGATACCGCTCATCACATTCTTTTTCACGTGAATCCCTTCCTTCCCTAAATGTCCGAGACATGACACGACGGAAAAACCGACACGACACCGAAATCTACATCACGCTCCGTGAATCGTCAAGCAAATCGCGTCAAAAACACGAGAATCGCGCCAAAGCGGATATGTACCCTATCCAGCACGGTTGGTACAGCGTGTTTACCGTTCATTCCCCGAACAACAGGGCAGTGCCCCGAAACTCAAACGGCGGCCCCCCAGCCCCCGGTACCAGCATCAGCGCCCGCCCCGGCCCGCTCGCCCGCGGCAGGCACGCCCCCTGCCACACGGCCACACCCGCCTGCGGGGCCGCCCCACCCGGTATGGGCCACGGACGTTGCCGCGCCTCGTGGGCTGCGACAATGAGTT
>CAZNEU010000380.1:0-5260 GCA_964571915.1 uncultured Phycisphaeraceae bacterium | reverse complement strand
TGCAAGCGCTGGCCGCCTTGTGCGATGCGATCCGCAACCCGACCCGCGAACGGGCCGACGGCGTCTCCGATCTGCTCCTCGTCGCGTTCTGCCGCGTGATGATCCAGAGCGCCAACGTTTCCTTCGCCCACCAGTCCATGTCCTTCAAGAAGAACGGCGACGATGCGGAACTGGTCGCGGAGACTCCAACGCGGACGGCCAACCGCATCGCCGATGCCTTCATGGCCGCTGCCAATCAAATCGCCGACAACATCGACGTCGAGCCGCCCACCGCCGATTGCCGCGTGTTCCTGGGCGATTCGCGCGACCTTCCAAGCGTGCTGGCCGCCTGCGGCGTGAAGTACACGGCCGTGATCACGTCGCCGCCCTACCCCAACCGGATGTCCTACATCCGCGAGCTCCGTCCCTACATGTACTGGCTCGGATACCTCTCAGACGGCCGCGCTGCGGGGGAACTCGACTGGAAAGCCATCGGCGGCACATGGGGCTGCGCCACGAGTATGTTGAACACATGGACTCCCAACGGTCGCGGCGATATTCCCTTCCAGCATTTCAACCGCATCGTCCAGGACATCGGCAAAGGCCACGCGCTCTTGGGCCGGTACGTCCACAAGTATTTCGAGGACATCAAGGGCCACATCATCGGCCTGAAGACGCTGCTGGCCCCCGGCGCCCGATGCCACTACATCGTGGGCAACAGCAAGTTCTACGACACGATGCTCCCCGTCGAGGGTATTTATGCCGCGATGTTCGAGGATGCGGGGTTCGTGGATGTGAGCGTCGAAACCATCCGCAAGCGCACGAGCAAGAAGGAGCTGTTCGAGTTTGTGGTGCATGCTTGCACGCCAAAGGCGGTCGTGCCGAAGCGCCGCGTGCGTGAGACGGCCACACGAAACGGGCGTTGATTGAACGGGAGACGTATGCAGCGCCACCCGGCCCTGTGGGAATATCTGCAAACCGCCGAAGCCCTCGGCGTCAAGGACGGCTATCTCGTCGGCAAGCGCACCCCGTGGTACAAGCAGGAGCAGCGCCCCCCCGCCCCGTTCCTCTGCACCTACATGGGGCGGGGAGGGGGGGGCAAGCAGCCCTTCCGGTTCATCTACAACCGCTCGCGCGCGATCGGGACGAATCTGTACCTCATGCTCTACCCGTCGAACGGCTTCGCGGCCATGCTCCGCAAGCACCCCGGGCGCGGCGCGGATGTGCATGAACTCCTCGGCCAAGTCACCGGCCACGAACTCCGCGGCGAGGGCCGGGTCTACGGCGGCGGGCTGAACAAGATCGAGCCGGGCGAACTGGGCCGTGTGTCGGCGGCATCGTTCGTGGCGCGCTGGCCAGAGTTGGGCGCGAGCATCAGACGCGCGGAAACCGACAGCCTATTCGCCTGATCGCAGATCCCACCCGTGCAGGGCACATCGAGGAATCACTCATGCCGCAATCACAACCCAACACACGCTCGATCGAATCCGTCTACGCGATTCCGCCGCACGGCACGCCACGAACCTCTGCCGGGGCGATCACCTACATCGCATCCGTCGAGCCGCCCACGCACCGTGGGCCGTTCGCTCCGTACGAGGTCGGTGTGCGCTACACCAACGGCGACGAGGTTCGCGGCCAGTTCAAGGACAAGCCAACGGCTTTGGCCTTCCTGCGGGGCATCCGGTAGTCCGGCACAAACCGGGTACACTCGCTCCATGCGGCTGCCGCGGAACACGGTGAACTATCTGTTGCTGGGCGCGATGTTCGTCGTGCTGGGTGGGTTGCTGCTGTACCCGATCTGGCTGACGACGCGGGGGGCGTTCTTCACCGATCCGGCGGCGGGCAAGGGGTTCACGCTGGTGAACCTGCGGCTGCTGATGGAAGACCCGACGCTGTACGAGGGGCTGCTGAACTCGCTGCGTGTGGCCACGACGACGACCGTGATCGCGACGGTGCTCGCGCTCCCCTTGGCGGTGCTGAGCGTGAAGTATCGCTACCCGCTGAAGGGGGTGTTTGGCGCCCTGGTGCTGGTGCCGATGATTCTGCCGCCGTTTGTGGGGGCGCTGGGGTTCAAGCTCATCTGGGGGCGCGAGGGGGCGGTCAACGCACTGCTGGGGACGGACTGGGACCTGATGGGGGGCGGGCGGTTCTGGGGCGTGGTGATCGTGCAGGCTCTGAGCCTGTACCCCATCATGTACCTGAACACGACCGCGGCCCTGGCGAACCTGGACCCGGCGATGGACGAGGCGGCGGAGAGCCTTGGCGCAGGGCCGGTGCGGCGGTTTTTCCGCATCACGCTGCCGCTGATCCGGCCGGGGCTGTTCGCGGGCGGCACGATCGTGTTCATCTGGAGTTTGACGGAACTGGGCACGCCGCTGGTGTTTGACTACAACCGCGTGACGCCGGTGCAGATTTTTCTGGGGTTGAAGGAGGTGGAGGCGAGCGCGCAGCCGTATGCGCTCACGCTGGTGATGCTGGCGCTGGCGATCGGGGCGTATCTGGTCGGCAAGGTGCTGTTCGGGCAGCGGGGCCATGCGATGCAGGCGAAGGCGAGCCGCGCGGCGGGGGAGAAGCCCTTGGGGCCTGTAGGGGCGATGGTGGCGCTGGGGTTGTTTACCTTCGTGAGCCTTGCCGCGCTGATGCCGCACATCGGCGTGGTGCTGACGGCGCTGGCGAAACCGGGGAGTTGGTATCGCAGCGTGCTGCCGGCGGAGTTCACGTTGGACCACTTCGGGCAGGCGCTGGGGAGCGACCTGGCGAGTTCGAGCATCAACAACTCGCTGCTGCTGGCGAGCATGGCGGTGGGGCTTGATCTGGTGATCGGGATCGTGGTGGGGTATCTGATCGTGCGGACCAACATCCGCGGGCGGGGCGTGCTGGATGCGCTGTGCATGCTGCCGCTGGCCGTGCCCGGGCTGGTGATGGCGTTCGGGTATGTGGCCCTGAGTTTGCGCTGGCCCTTCGGCAAGGGCGACCCGCTGGAAGGATGGGTGAGCGTGCTGGGGGCCGAGCCGAACCCGGTGCCGCTGTTGATCGCGGCGTACGCGATCCGGCGGTTGCCGTACATCGTGCGGGCGACGGTGGCGGGGCTGGAGCAGACCAGCGGCGAGATGGAGGAAGCCGCGCTGAACCTGGGGGCGAGCCGGTTCACGGCGATACGGCGTGTGGTGGTGCCGCTGATCGCGGCGAACCTGATCGCGGGGGCGCTGCTGGCGTTCAGTTTCGCGATGCTGGAGGTGAGCGATAGTTTGATGCTGGCCCAGCAAGAGGCCAACTACCCGATGACCAAGGCGATTTACACGTTCGCCAACCGGCTGGCGGATGGGCCGTACATCGCCAGCGCGATGGGCGTGTGGGGGATGGCGCTCTTGACGGTGACGCTGGCGGGGGCGAGCGTGCTGATGGGGAGGAAGTTGGGGGCGATATTCAGGGTGTGAGGAGAGGAAGACACGGGGGCACGAAGGCACAAAGGCACGAAGGAAGGCAAGGCAGTACGCGACGAACCCCGACCGTGAGGGAGGGGCGGGAAGCGGGAGGGATCGGGACGCGGATGAACGCAGATGAACGCGGATCGGAAGCAGGTTGCAGCGTGGCGCAATCGGGTACACTGGGCGGTCCGAGAGGCTCAGCGCGGCGGGGGCCTGGATTGGCGGCTCGCAGCAAGTGGAGACTCAACATGCATACACGAACGCTCTCTACGATCCTGTGCGTGGTGTTTTTCGCGGGCGCGGCAAGCGTGCAAAGCACCGCATTGGCCCAACCCGAAACGAAACCAGGCGCGCCCGCTGATCGAACTGAAGCCGCCAAGGAGGCGTTTGCGAAACTGAAGCCCCAAGCGCAAAAACTTGTGGCTGAGCATGCGCAGTTCTTTGTGGTTGGCCCTGACGGACGGTTCTGGGATCGGCAACTCTGGCTTGAAAGGCAGGAGAGGCGTGAGCGGCTACGCAAGCAGGCAACCACGCGGCGGAGTGACCGCGACCGGGCACTTGGCGCGACAGCATTTGCACCAATGGACCGAGACGACCCGGCTGGAGGCATCCTCCGCTTGGAAGGGGTAAATAGTGAGTGGCCGCTTGACCGGCTCGCGGACACCACTGCGTGGAAGCGCAAAGCGGGAACTGGGCGTCTTGTCCTGACTGACGAGGAGATGCCCAACGACGCGAGATACGCGACGGCCTACTACTTTGAAACAGATTTCACGAACCCTCCGCTGTACTACGCGATGGGTGGACACACTGCCATCACAAACGAGGAAATCCGCGAGGAGTTGGCCCGACCTGATCCCGCCCCACCGGTGCCACCGGGAAAGCAGCCGCAGGCCACACCACCAAAGCACTCGCGGCCACCGATGCCACTCGGACGACCCGTCACAAACGAGGAACTCGCGCTCGCGGTACGGGCCCGCACGGCGGATTTGTCAAGGTTTGTGTTCAAGAGAACGGTTCTGGTGCATAAATCTGGCGACGTCACCAGACTCCCAACCAAAAACGAACGTTCCAGCACCGGGGGAGCGGCAATAGCGGTCCGTGGGCCTCAGACCGTCGAATTCGCGGACTTCGTGTGGACACGACACCCACTGCCGGTGCCAGGCCTCGCTGGCGCGAAATAAGCGCCGAGCGAACACGATGCGCCGTACGACTGCTTCGACGCGCGAGTAGGCCGGTGGCTCGAGCTGCTACCCCGGCCACATGGGCGGACGGGACGTCCGCCCCACCACAAACTCCGGCTCACTACTTCGTCGCGGGCCCGGCGGGAGGCGGCGGCGCGGGGGGGTTCTTCACGCTCAGCACTTCGATCTCGAAGACGAGGTCGGACTTGGGCGGGATTGCGCCCGGGGCACCGTGCTCGCCGTAGGCGAGTTGCCAGGGGATGGTGAGTTTGCGCTTGCCGCCGACCTTCATGAAGGGCACGCCGAACGTCCACCCCTGGATCACGCCCGAGAGGGCGAACGTCGCGGGCTCGTTCTTGTCGTAGGAGGAATCGAACTTCTTGCCGTCGGCCTTGAAGGTGCCCAGGTAGTGGCACGTTACCGTCGCGCCGGGCTTGACCTCTTCGCCGGTGCCGACGACAAGGTCTTCCATGAGCATGGCGTCGACGAGTTCGACTTCAAAGACGAGATCGGAGTTGGGCGGAATCTTGGGGCGGCCGTTCTCGCCGTAGGCCAGGGCTGAGGGGATCGTGACCTTGCGCATGCCGCCGGCCTTCATGCCCACGAGGCCCTCCTGCCAGCCCTTGATAAGGCCGTAGAGGGGGGCGGGGAGGGGCGTTTTGCGGTCGTAGG
>CAZNEU010000379.1:0-9730 GCA_964571915.1 uncultured Phycisphaeraceae bacterium | reverse complement strand
CGGCCCGGGCCTTGTTGAGGGCGTCCCACGCGCCGCGGAGTTCTTCGCCGGCATCCACGCCGAAGGCCCCCATCATCACGATCAGGCCCGTGCGCCAGCCGCGCACGGGTGTGTCGGAGGCGAGGTCAAACGGGTTGGTCTTGTCGGCGAAGTGGTCGAGGTAGCGCTCGTACATCACGCGCCGCACGGGCATGCGGCGCAGGCGCGAGGTGAGCGGCCCCATGCGGTCTTCATCCGCCGCCGACTCGCTGCCCCCCGCGCCGGGCCGGCGCGGGTTGCCGCTGCTGGCCGGGTCGCTTCGCGCGGCAAACTGCCACAGGGCCTGCCCCTCTTCGCTCAGGCAGAACTCGACAAAGTGCCGGGCCAGTTCCGGGCTGCGCCCGCCGCGCAGGATGGAGACGGGGTCGGCATCGATGTAGACCGCGCCGGGCGGATCGATGTAGCCGACGCGAGCCTGCTCAGCGCTCTGGCCCCGGCGCTGGATGGCCTGAGCCTGCCCGCGCCCGTAAAAATCGATGGCGACACCCGCAATGGCCTCGCCCTGGCTCACATCCATGGGCGGCTGCGTGGAGGCGGAAGCGAAGTAGCGGGCGTTGGCCGACATCTCGCGCAGGATGCGCCAGCCCTTCTCCCAACCCTCCTTGTTCAACACCGAGTCGTAGTTGGTGGCCACGGAGCCCGACTGGCGCGCATCGGCGAGGGCGAGCAGGCCCCGGTAGCGCGGGTCGCAGAGTTTCTCGAAGGCGTCGGGGATCGGCAGGCCGTGCTCTTTGAGCAGGTCGCGGTTGTAGACGATGCCAAAGCCGGAGAGGGCCGTGCCGAGCCAGAACTGCTGCGGATCGTAGAGTTTTTCGGAGCCGATCGTGTTGACTCCAAACCAGTCGTCCAGTTGGGCCTTGCTGAAGCCGGCGGGGGCGGACATGGAGACGCCCAGCAGGCGTTCGGCGCGGGCCAGGTCAAGGCGGACACTCGCGGGTTGGCCCGCGCGGATGGCCCCCCGCCAATCGGCCTGCTCACCACCTGCCCCACCCGCGTCAATCGCCGCGAGCGGGACACGCACGCGCAGGGTCTGGCCCGCGATCGTCGCGTCCACCATCACCGGGTCGGCCGTGTCGATCGTGGCCAGTTCCGGGGCGTTCGCGGGCAGCGACAGCGTTGCCGCCTCGAGCCGACCAGCCGCCGACAGCGCCACCCACAGCGACACGTTGTTGGTGTCCTTCAGACGGTTGTGGTCGAACGAGCCGCCGCCGAACATGATGTCGATCGGCACCGTGTCGGGTGTGAAGAGGGGGCCCAGCGAGAACTCGGCCCTCAGAAGGGCGCCGGGGTCGGTGCTGCGCACCTGCGACACGATCCGCGTGGCCGCGGCACCGTACTGAGCCTGCAAGAGCCGCACAATCTCCGTCGTGCCGCCGGGTGTGCGCCAGTCGATCAGCACACCGCTGGCGTACACACGCCTGTGCCAGCGGTCGAACGCGGCACCGAACTCGGAGCGGATCTGCTCGACGTGCGGCGTGACGATCATCAGCGTTTGCGTGGCGGGCGCACCCGCCGCACCCGCCCTCTCGGATTCGGACCCTCGGTGCAAGCGTGATCGCACCACCATCGGCGTCGCGAGGATCAGGGCAAAGAGCACGAAGATGACCCACGGCGCGGCACGCACGAGCAGAGTGTAACAGGAGAGAGGGAGGGCACGAAGCGACGAAGTGAATCGAGTTCGTGGGGCTGGCCGTCCGGGCCGGCCCTTTTCATGGCGCGCCTCCGGCTCGGGGCCAACCGCTCACGGCTGACGGCTCCGTCGCGGCCACCAGTCCCCTGTGCCCCAATGCCCAGTGCCTTCTTCCCGCTCTCCCCTGTCCCCTTTCCCCCGTCCCCCTTCTTCTGGTACGCTCCCCGCATGTCCTCGCACACCGATCCTCACGCGGCCCCCACCCCACCACCACCGAGCCTGCCGCCCCTGGGCACGGGCGGGCCGGGCCCCGCCGGCAAAGGCGGTTCGGGCGTACACGCCGCGCACCAGGTGGTGAGCGGGCACGTGAGCATTCACAAGTTGCTGCTGGGGATGCGCAAGGTGAACGCCTCGGACCTGCACATCAAGGTGGGCATGCCGCCGGTCTATCGCGTGGGCGGGCTGCTCAAGGTGCTGCCGATGGACCCGCTCGGCCCTGATGAGGCCGACCACCTGCTCGACCCGATCGTGCCCGAGGCGCTCGCGGCACGCTTTGCCGTCTCCGGCGACCTCGACTTTGCCTGCTACAACGCCGAGGGCGACCGCTTCCGCGTGAACATGTTCCGGGCCGGCGCGCACGTGGCCGCGGCCATCCGGCGCGTGAAGGCCGACATCCCCGACTTCAAGCAGCTGCACCTGCCGCCGATCTACGCGGAACTGGTGGACAAGACCAACGAGGGGCTGATCCTGGTGGTGGGTGTGACCGGGTGCGGCAAGAGCAGCACGCTGGCGGCCATGATCAACCACATCAACCACACGCAGGCGGTACACATCATCACCGTGGAAGACCCGGTGGAGTACCGGTTTGTTCCCGACCAGGCGATCATCAGCCAGCGTGAACTGGGCATTGATGTGCCCGACTATCGCACGGCCCTGCGCTACATCGTGCGGCAGGACCCGGACATCGTCTTCATCGGCGAACTGCGCGATCTGGACACGGTGATGGCGGCGATCCAGGCGGCCGAGACGGGGCACCTGGTCTTCGCCACCATGCACACGGCCGACACGATGCAGAGTTTCGGGCGCATGCTCGAGTTCTTCCCGCAGAGCGAGCGGGCGTTCGTGCGCAGCGCGCTGGGCACATCGCTCAAGGCCATCATGGCCCAGCGGCTGCTGCCGGCGGTAGACAACTTCGAGGTGAGCACGGTGCCCGCCACCGAGGTGCTGCTGAACAACCCGATCTGCAAGCAGAAGATTCTCGAGGGCGACGACGGGGCCCTGCCCAGTGTGATCGCGGGCTCGACCAACGAGGGCATGCGGAGTTTCACCACCAGCCTGGCCGAACTGGTGAACAAAGACTGGGTGAGCAAGCGCGTGGCAATGGAGTACGCCCCCAATCGCGAGGCCCTGGACAGCGTCCTGAAGGGGATGCAGGTGAAAGCCAGCACGATGGTGGGGAAACTGAAGATGTGAGGGGAAGGCACTGGGCATTGGGCACTGGTGGCAGACCATGCCTTCATTTGAGGTTTGAGTTTTTCGCTTGAGGCGTTGGCACGCCGCTCACGGCTCACGGCTCGCGGCTCGCGGCTCACGGCTCACGGCTAACGGCTCGCGGCTCTCTCCCGATGCCTCTTCAGCAGCACCGCCAGCAGCGTTACATCCGCGGGCGTGAGGCCCTCGAGCCTGCCCGCCTGCCCGAGGGTGGCGGGGCGGAAGCGGGCCAGCGCCGTGCGGGCCTCGGTGCGCATGTTGGCGGCAACAGCGAAATCAAAGTCTCGTGGGATCGGGCTGCGCTCCATCTCCGCCATGCGGGCCGTCTCGCGCCGCGAACGCTCCACGAACACCGCGTAGAACGCGTCGGTGTGGGCCGTGAAGAGTGCCCCCCCCGACCACCGCCCGTCCGCATCCAGCGCCGCGCGCAGGTGCGCGGGCGAAAAGTCCGGGCTGCGGTGGGCCGCGCGCACGGACCGCCCGTCCACGCGGCAGGTGTCCATTGCCGCATTGATCTCGGCCAGTTCGCGCACGCGCACGGCCAATCGCTCCCGCCGCGCCGCCCCACGCACGCCGCCCAGCAACCCCCACTCCTCCGCTCGCGGGGTCAGGCGGTCCATGGCGTTGTCAGCCCGCAGCACCAGCCGATGCTCCGCGCGGCTCGTGAACATGCGGTACGGCTCGGTGGGCGTCTTGGTGGCCAGGTCATCCATCATCACGCCGATGTAGGCCTGATCGCGCCCGATCGTGACCGCCGGCAAGCCTCGCGAAAAGCGTGCCGCGTTCAGGCCCGCCAACAAACCCTGTGCCGCGGCCTCCTCGTAGCCGCTGGTGCCGTTGATCTGCCCCGCCAGAAAGAGCCCCTCGACCGACTTGGTCATGCAGGCAGCGTCGATCTGGTGCGGCTTCACCATGTCGTACTCCACCGCGTAGCCGTATCGAAGAATCTCGGCGCGCTCGCAGCCGGGCATGCCGCGCACGAGCGTGTCTTGCACGTCCGCCGGAAGGCTGGTGGAGATGCCGTTGCAGTAGACCCACTCGGCGTGGGCAGCGTGCAGGCTCTCGGGCTCGAGAAACACCTGGTGCGTGTCGCGCTCGCCGAAGCGCACCACCTTGTCCTCGATGCTGGGGCAGTAGCGCGGCCCGGCGGATTCGATCTGCCCCGAGTACATGGGCGCGCGGTGCAGGTTGGCGCGGATGATGTCGTGGATCGCACGCGTCGTTTGCGTGATGCGGCAACTCACCTGCGGCATGGCGGGAAACGTGGCGTGCTCGGTCAGGTCGCTGAAGGGCACGGGCCGCGCGTCGCCGCGCTGCTCTTCGAGAGCGTCCCAGTCGATGGTGCTCCTCCGCAAACGCGGCGGCGTGCCGGTCTTGAGGCGGCCGAGTTCAAGGCCCAGTTCGCGCAGCGCCCCGGAGATGCCCGTGGCCGCGCCCTCGCCGAAACGGCCGCCGGGGGTCTGCGCTTCGCCGGTGTGCATGAGCCCGCGCATGAACGTGCCGGTGGTGAGAACGACCGCCGGTGCGGACAACGCCACATCGCACATTCGCACATCGCTACATGCAGAAGACCCGGTGTGTCCAGGCCCTGATGTGGCCATATGCACATGCGCGATGTGGCCCTGTGGCCCCTGCTCCAGCCGCTCCACGCTCCCCTGGATCACGACGATCTCCGGGCGTGATGCGATCAGCCGATGCACCTCGGCGGCGTAGGCGTGCTTGTCGCACTGGGCGCGCGGGCCATGCACGGCCGCGCCCTTGCTGGTGTTGAGCACCTTGAACTGGATGCCCGTGGCATCGGTGGCCAGGCCCATGAGGCCGTTGAGGGCATCGACCTCACGCACCAGTTGGCCCTTGGCCAGCCCGCCGATGGCGGGGTTGCAACTCATCACGCCGATCTTGGAGGCATCGAGCGTGGCCAGCGCGACCGAGCGCTCCCGCCCCAGCACATTGGCGGCCGCCCACGCGGCCTCAACGCCCGCGTGCCCGCCGCCGATCACGATCACCTCGAAAGCCTGTTGCACACCGCGATGGTATTCGCCCCACGCCCCACGCCGCGCAGGCGCAGCGGCACATCAGCGCCGGGTGCGGGCCTTCGCGCGGGCTTGCGCGGCAGCCGCGCGGGGCGCGAAGAACGCCTCGTAGACCTCGTCGAACCCCGTGGGGTCGCCCGCATCCGGCGCGGCACCGGGCGTGTGCGTGCCGCTGCGGGCGTTGCCGTTCACCGTTGGCGGCGCGGCAATATTGCTGTAGTTCGTGCGCCCCCCCGCCCGCCGGCGCGGCCCTGCAAGCGGCGCCCTCACCTCACCCCGGGCGGATTCGTCGTACGCACGCCTCCGGGCCGGGTCGGCCAGGGTTTCGTACGCCTGCTGAAGAGCCGCGAACTTCGCGGCGGCATCGGCCCCGGCGTTCACGTCCGGGTGCAGGGCCTTGGCGAGCGTGCGATACGCGCGGCGCAGGTCGTGTGTGGTGGCCGATTCCGACAAGCCGAGCGTGGCGTAGGGGTTGGCCGGCATCCGAACGCCTCACTCCTTGGGGGCGGCATCCGCGGGCTGCAGGGGCTGGGCGGGTTCGGCGCCCTGCACCGGCGGCACGGGCTCCACCTCGGGCGGCGGCATCTGCTCAAGGAAGATGCACTCCACCTCGAAGATGACGTGGGCGTCCTTGGGAATCCCGAAACTGGTGTTGCCAAACGGTCCGAAAGCCATGCCGCTGGGCACCCACAGGCGGCGGACGGAGCCCCTGGTGATGCCGGGCAGGCCGCGGTTGAACCCCGCGATGAAGTTCGCGGGGAGTTGCAACTGCTGGGCCTCCTTCCCGCGCGAGGTGCCGAAACTGTGGCCGTCGAGCAGCCAGCCCGAATAGTGGATGGCCATGAGCGTGTGGTCCTGGGCCTTGGGGAGCGAGGGGTTGGGCGGCACCATGTCGATCAGGACCAAGCCGCCCTCCAGTTCGACCGCCGTGATGGTGGGCTTGAAGGGCTTGAAGACCAGCGGCTGGCCGTCGGCCGTGCCGAAGAGTTGCTTGCCGGCGCGATCAAAGCCGCGGTCGTTGAACGAGATGGCCGTGGGCGAGAACCCCAGGTTGGACTCGATCTCCCACGCGCCCAGGCGCACGGTGGGGACACGGCCGGAAGGCTCGCTCACGTAACCGTCGCCCTGCTTGCGCAGTTGCAGGTCGAGGTTGGCAATCAGCAAATCAACCTTCACCTCGGGGAAGAGCGAGGGCATGGTCCACAGCCCGACCGCCGCATCCGCAAAGCCCTTCGTCGGCAGATCGAGCACACGCACACGGAGCACGCCGTCGCGCTTCCAGAACGAGAAGATGGCCTGGCGGAAGGGCGACTGCGGCGTGTCGGCACGCGCCAGCTCAAAGTACACCGCGTTGTCCAGCCCCTCCACGTCCACGCGGGCCGCGTGCAGGTGCAGGGCCGCGGCCTGCCCCTCGGCAGACGAGGCGAACGAGCCCTGCATCATCGCCACCACGCGCGCGATCTCGGCGTCGGCGATCTCGGGCATGGGCTTGCGCACCGGCTTGGTGGTCAGGTCCAGGCCGTTCCACGAGGTGGCCTTCGCCCCGTCGGGGAGGATCGTCTCCTTCGTGGGCACGGCCTTGTCGCCGGCCGGGGCCGCCTCCTGAGACCACGCCACGGGCGCGGAGGTTGCCAGAAGCAGAACGGGAAGAGCGAGCAGGGCGGAGCAACGGTGAAACATGCGGAAATCCTCGCAAGGGTTGCAAGACGAGAGGTCGCGACGATCACGCCATCTCGGGGAACATACGCTGGACAACGCCGACCAGATCCCGCACGTGCGAGATCGATTCGTCCATCAGGTTCTTTTCATCGGACGTGAACCGGAGCGGGATAACCCGTTCCACGCCCTTATCGCCCAGGACCACGGGCACGCCCACGAACAGGCCCTTGCCCTTCTGGCCGGGGGCCACACCAAACTCGTCCTCGCAGTAGGCCGCGCAGGGGATGATCCGCTTCTTGTCCTTGATGATCGCCTCAACCATCTGGACGGTGCCGGCGGAGGGGGCGTACCACGCGCTGGTGCCCATGAGTTTCACCACCTCGCCCCCGCCGCCCTTGGCCCGCTGCACGCACTCGTCGATCACCTCGTCGGGCAGGAGCATCTGGATGGGGATGCCGTGCACGCTCGTGAAGCGCGGCAGGGGCACCATGTCGTCGCCGTGGCCGCCGAGCAAGAGGGCCGTGATGTCCTCCACCGAGCAGCCGATCTTCATGGCCAGGAACGCCCGGAAGCGAGCCACGTCCAGCGCCCCGGCCTGACCGAGAATGCGGCTGTGATGAAAGCCCGTCGCCTTCCACATCACGTACACCATCGCGTCCAGCGGGTTGCTCACCACGATCACGATCGCGTTCGGAGCATACTTCTTGATGTTCTCGCCCACGCCCTTCACGATCCCCGCGTTGATGCTCACCAGGTCATCCCGGCTCTGGCCGGGCTTGCGCGGCACACCCGCCGTCACCACCACCACGTCAGACCCCTCGATGTCCTTGTAGTCGAACGTGCCCGTGAGCGTGCGGTCAAACCGCTCGATGGGTCCGCAGCACGCGATGTCGAGCGCCTTGCCCCTGGGCATGTGCAGTTCGGGCTTGTCCTTGTTGGCGATATCGACCAGCACGACATCCGCCAGTTCCTTCATGGCGATGGAACGGGCGCACTCGCCGCCGATGTTGCCGGCACCAATCACGCTCACTTTCGCTCGACGCATCCACGGGTCCTTTCGCACGGCCGCAAGGGGCAGGGGCATCACCGGGGCCGCCGAACGAACGCCGCACAGGCGGGCCGCGTGTGTGCCGCGATAATAGGTGCCACGTTCACCGCCGCGGAAGGGGCGCGGGCGTCTCTGCGCGGCGGTCGGTGCGCGTTGTGGTATGCTCACCGCCCCTTCCGACGAACCCTGCCGCCCCGGCCTCGGCCACGGGCGCTTCTGAGGTGCTTTCCATGGCCGATCTGAGCGTAACCGTTGATGGCCTCAAACTGCCCAACCCGTTCGTGATCGGCTCGGGCCCGCCCGGCACGAACGCCAACGTGATCTGCAAGGCCTTCGACGAGGGCTGGGGCGCGGTCATCGCCAAGACCATCAGCCTGGACGCGAGCAAGGTCATCAACGTGGCCCCGCGCTACGCGCGCATGCGCGTGGGCCCCGCGGGCCAGCAGACCATCGTGGGCTGGCAGAACATCGAACTCATCTCCGACCGGCCCTTCGACACGTGGATCGACGAGTTCAAGCGTGTGAAGGACAAGTACCCCAAGGGCATCCTCATCGCCTCCATTATGGAGGAGTACCGCCAGGATGCGTGGGTGGAGATCGTCGAGCGCTGCCAGGCCGCCGGCGTGGATGCCTTCGAGTTGAACTTCTCCTGCCCCCACGGCCTGCCCGAACGCAAGATGGGCGCGGCGATGGGGCAGGACTGCGACATCCTGACCGAAGTCTGCGGCTGGGTCAACAAGGCCAGCACCATTCCGGTGTGGGCCAAGATGACGCCCAACATCACCAACATCGAGGACCCCGCCCGTGCCGCGCTGAAGGCCGGGTGCGAGGGCGTGAGCGCCATCAACACCATCCTCTCCGTCATGGGCGTGGACCTCAAGACCCTCCGCCCCGAGCCTACGGTCGAGGGCTACACCACGCCCGGCGGCTACTCCTGCAAGGCCGTGCGGCCCATCGCCCTGCGCATGGTCATGCAGTGCGCTCGCCTCATCCGCGATGAGTTCCCCGGGCGCTCGCTCTCGGGCATCGGCGGCATCGAGACCGGCGAGGACGCGGCCCAGTTCATCCTGCTTGGGGCCAACACCTGCCAGGTCTGCACGGGCGTGATGATCCACGGCTACGAGATGGCCAAGACCTTGTGCGCTGGCCTCGCCAAGTTCATGGATGGGCACAAGTTTGCCACCATCGAGCAGTTCCGCGGCCAGTCGCTGCCGTATTTCACCACGCACATGGACCTGGTCGCCCGTCAGGCCAAGGCCAAGGCGATGGACAAGGCCGCCGCGGCAGGCATCGTCACCAAAGACACGCAGTGGAGCGGCGACAAGTTCGTCGAGCAGAGCGACAAACTCGTCGCCAACTGAATCGTCGTGCGCCCGGCCGACGCGCCATCCGTTGCCCACCGCGCAGGCTTTCGCGGCGTAGCCGCGGGGGTCAGTAGCCGTGGGCAGCGGCGAAGCCGCGCCCACGGACGGCGGAGGCGCAAACCCGTGTGCCGCGCAGCGGCACGGCCAGGCACCTCACCCTTTCACCGCCACGCTGCACACGCACTGGCCGAACGTGAGGGCGTGCTGACGCAGGTTCGCAAACCCCGCCGCCCTGATCGCCGCGCCGAGCCGCTCGCGATCCAGAAAACTCTCCACCGACCTGGGCAGGTAGCGGTACGCCCCCGACCGATCCCCGCTGATCAGCGTCGCCGTGATCGGCATGATGCGGTTGGTGTACACGCGCGCCAGCCACCCCACGATCGGCACGCGCGGCGTGTCAAACTCCAGCACCACCAGCCGCCCGCCCTCCCCCCGCGGCCGCAGCACGCGAAAGAACTCCGCCAGG
>CAZNEU010000378.1:0-10564 GCA_964571915.1 uncultured Phycisphaeraceae bacterium | reverse complement strand
GAATGGCTCGCAGCAGGCGAGGCACCCCATGCCACGACGATCCTTGCGCAGGCCTCGTTCGGCGCCTTCGGCTTTCAAGTCCGCGAGGTTCGTGACAACGGTGCGACTGTGGTCATCGAAACGCCAACCGATCTCGATAAGTCCCGCCTGATGCCACCCCTGGGTGGTATGTCAGCCATCGTGGGCGAGATGGAGGCTCTGTTTACGCGCGTCGCCGCCGCGATCGCCACGCGCGGCCCCGCCTGCTGGGCCAGCGGCCGCTGCTGCAACTTCGACACCTTCGGGCATCGGCTCTATGCCACCGGGCTGGAAGCCGCGTACACCGTGGCGAGCCTGAGGCCGGGCGAACACCCCCCACTGTCGCGCGACTCGCTGGCCGATGCCCTGGCCCGAGGCGGCTGCCCCTTCCAAACCGCCAACCTGTGCGGCGTTCATGCCATCAAACCGCTGGCCTGCCGCGTCTTCTTCTGCGACCGCTCGGCCCAATCTTGGCAGGGCGAGTTGCTGGAATCGCTGATCGTGGACCTGCGCGCCCTGCACGACCGGCACGACATCCCCTACCGCTACGCGGAGTGGCGGGACCTGCTGGCGATGTTTCTGGCTCCGTAACCGCCCAAGGCGCACGGGCCGCACTCCGGTTGCATCCGTACTAACCTCGCCTGCGAACTGCCAATGCTGGCCGCGACCGCCGTGCCGCACGCGCGGCTCACGGTTCGGCCGCAGACCAGTGCAGATGCCGCCCGAGGTTGAACATGAACACGCGAACACTCCGCCAGACCATCCCCCTCTCGCTCCTGGGCTTCGCTCTGCTCGCGGGGTGCAACACCGCGCCGCAGGGCCACACCGGCGGCCTCATCGACCCGCGCCGCCGCACCACGGCCGACACCTACGACCAGGCCGCCGACAGCGCCACGCTGCTGGAGTTTGCCGATATCGTCGGGCAGGAACTGGGCTCGCAGATCGCCCGCATCCCCGAGATCCGCTCGTCGCCCACACAGGTCGTCATCGAACTCGGCGGCCTGCAGAACAACACGCGCACGCCCAGCAACGACTTTGCCGCCGTGCAGCGCCGCGTCTTCCTCACGCTCGTCAACAGCGACCTGGCCCGCGAGAGCGCCCGCATCGTGGAGCAGCGCGACCGCGTGGTGCGCGACACCGCGGGCGTCATGCCCGCCGCTCAGGCCGACCCGCTCGGACGCGAGCAGCCCACGAGCAACCAGGGCAGCATGAAAGACTACCCGCTCGACCTCACCTACTTCCTCCAGGGCACGTTCAGCGAACTCTCGCGCGGCAACGGCATCCAGAGCACCTACGTCTTCGACTTCACGCTCACCAACGCCGCCTCGCGCCAGATCGTGTTCGCACGCCAGATCACCCCCAAGCAGTACCGCTGAACATGGCCGCCCGTTCCTTCTCCCCGTGCCACCAACTCCGGCTCTGCGGAGTCGGTGCTGGCCTTTGGTGGGGCGGACATCTGTTTCAGTCGCCGTGGCGACCTGTCCGCCGCTCGTGCCACCGACTTTGGCTCGGCAAAGTCGGTGCTCTTCCCTTGGCTCTCGCCCTCCTCGCCTGCTCCCCCCCCCGCCGCCGACCGCTCCACCGCCCTGCGCGGCACCGACCTCGTGCTGACCACCGACAACACGGTCCAGCAGTTTGCTTCGAGCGAGTTTCTGCGGCTCCGCACCGCCGAAACGGGTGCGCAGAACCCCATCATCCTCCGACCCGACCCGATGGAGAACCTCTCCGACACGCGCCTCACGCCCGGCGACCAGTGGGCCGCGATCTCGCGCGTGCTCTTCTCCGGCGGCATGATCGACCTGCTCCGCGAGAAGCACATCGCCGTGCAGATGCCGCCCCTGGCGACCGAGGGCCTGGCCCGCGCGGGCATCACCATCAACGAGCCGCCCGCTGCCGTTGCGCCCACGCACGTCTTCCGGTCGCGCCTGCGCTCGCTCACGCGCGCCGGTGCCGCGGCAGGAAGCCTCGCCTCGCAGCAGGCCCAACGCAAAGACACGTTCCTCTTCGAGTACACCATCATCGACCTCGCCACGCGGGCCGTGGTGTGGACGGGCAGCACCGAACTTGCACGCATCGCCACCGGCTCGGTCGTGGATTAGAAACCCTTGTGTTCTCGCGCACCTTCCCACTCCGCCGCGCCGCTCCGTGCCACTGGCTTTGGTGGGGCGGACATCTGTTTCAGTCGCCGTGGCGACCTGTCCGCTGCCCGTGCCCCCGGCTCCGGCTCGGCGGGGTCGGTGCCCTCTTGTTCGCCCTCCTCTCCGCCTGCACCCCCTACCAGCGCGACGAGTCTTCCGTCGTTCTCGCTCGTGCAGGAGACTTCGGACGAGCCAGGGCCGCCACGCTCAACCGTGCCACCGAAGACCGCTCTGACCGCTCCTTCATGCTCGACCGGATGAAGGTGCTCACCATGGCCATGGCCGACGGCGTGCCCCAGGCCGCGCGGCCCGTGGCCGACGACCTTTACGCCTTTCTCCGCACCCAGGGCGTGAACGCACAGAACACCCTGCCCACCGTCTTCTTCGGCGAGGGCGCGTCCCGCATCTACAAGGGCGAGCCCTTCGAGCAGGCCCTCACACTCGCGCTCATCGCCACGCTTGATGCCAGCGAGGGCGACTGGGGCAACGCCCGGGCCGCGGCCAACAACGCCCTCTTCCAGGTGCGCGATTTCTCAAAAACGCTCGGGACAGACGCCGGCAGCGCCGCCCCGGCTGCGCAGCAGCAGCGTGGCCGCCGCGGCACCAACCCCGACCCAGCCGTGTCCGAACGCCTGCGCCTGCTGGAGCAATCCGCCGGCACCGATGCCGGATCGCTGGAGCAACTCGCCTCGCCGCAGACATCGGACTTTGAGATCGGCTACGCCCTGCGTGCCATCGCCGCGCGCCAACTGGGTGAAACCGCCGACATGGACGAGGCCCTGACGCAACTGGTCAAGGTCGCGCCGCGGCTCGATGGCCTTGCCGCGCAGATCAAGGCCGGCAACTACAACACCGTGCTGGTGGTGGACTCGGGGACCGGCCCGCAGAAGATCGCCACGGGGCCGGACGGGGCGATCGCCGCCTTCCGGCGCACGGCCCCGCAGGATGATGCGCCGCTGCTGGTACGGCTCGCCGCGGCCGCAGGCCCGGCCCCCGCGTTTGATGCGTTCCCCCTCGTCACCGACATCGACCGTCTCGCACTCGACCTGCGCTGGAACAACCTGGAAGACCTGCGCCTCGCCAAGTCCACCATTGGCACCGGCCTGCTGGTGGGCGGTGCCGTGCTGGCCGGCTCCAGCAACGACCGGGGCACCCAACTCGCCGGCCTGGGCCTCATGCTTGCCGGAGCACTCTCCAAGGGCACGGCGACCGCGGACACGCGCCACAACGAACTGCTCCCCCAGCGCACGCACATCGCCCTGCTCACGCTCACCGCTGCCGCGCCCATCCACCTGAGCATCAACGGTGCCGCCCCCGCGAGCCTCATGCTCACCGGCCTTGGTCCCCCCTCCGGCGGGCCGGGCACGATCCAACTCCGTTACGTCCGCCTGCCCGCGGAGCGCAGCGCGTGGGCCGCGTCGGGTGCGATTCTGTACAGCAACGACCGCACGCCGCCGGCCGCGGCTGACACACCGGTGGCCGCCGGTGCCGACCTTTCACTCCCGTACATCCTCGGCGGGCGGTGCGTGCGCACGCCCAACGAACAGGTGCTGTCAGACTACCAGCGGGCCGGCCACCTCATGGGCTTCACGCTCAACGATCTGCTCGACCTCTACACGCAGGAAGGCATCGAGATCGTCGGCCGCTCCAACGATCCGCAGGTGGGCCGCCACATCCTTGAAGGCGGCCGCTTCCTCTACACGCCCCTCGGCGGCACCACCGGCTTTGCCCGCCTCTACGGTGAGGTACACGCCCCCTACCAACCCACATCCGCCCGCGTCCGCGCCCTCGCGGCCGAAATTCGTACGGCCGCGGCACGCCGCGACAGTGTTTCCGCGGTTTCCCCTCCCGCACCCGCCCGTTAGCAATCTGAAACTTGCATCCCGCCCCATGCGAAGCCACTTCCCGGAGCCACCCACCATGCCCAATGCTCGCCCCACTCTGCCACTCCGCCACTTTGCCACTTTGCCACTTCTGCTGCTCGGCCTTGCCGCGTGCGACACCGGCCCGCGTGCCACACCCGGCGTGCTGCAAGAGCCCGTGCCCGGCGCCAGCCAGCCCAACATCACCATTGACGGAGGCTTGCAGAAGTTTCTCGTGGCCGACTACGGCCTGATCGTTTTCAAGCCCGCCTCCGCAGACAGCACGCTCTTCGTGCAGGTGCCGGTGCGCTCACAGGCAGACAACCAGTTCTCCATCCAGTACAACTTCACGTTCTTCGCCGCCGACGGCCGCCAGGTGGGCGAAACCGGCTACCGCCTTGCCGTGCTCGACTCGCGCCGCCAGATCATGCTCTCCGGCAACGCCATCGTGCGCGAGGCCGTCGCCTATCGCCTCGACATCCGCTCCGCACGCTGACCCGCGGCCGAGCCGCTCGCTTCCAAAGGAGACCCGCCATGGCCCGCACAGCCTCCCTTCCACTCGCCCTCCTTGCGTCGCTCTCCGGCCTTGCCGCGCCCGCGCTCACACTGGGCCAGACCAAGCCACCGCCCCCCGAGGTCGTTCCTGCGCCCCGGCCGGAACTCGATCTGCTCGCGTTCCGCGATGCCTACGAACGCGCCGGCCGCCCGGTCATCCTCACGCTCGCGGGCTTCAGCACCGGCGACCGCGAGGCCGCGAGCGTCGAACAATCTCTGTTGAACACCGATGCCGGCGGCTTCGCGCACCAGGTTCGCGCAGCCTTCAATGAGTTCATCAACCCGCCCGAGGTCGATCTCGACCTCGTCTCGCCCCCGGCCCTTGCCGATGCCGCCGCCCGCCTCAAGGGCGTGCTCGATGCCCGGCGCGAGCGTGAATCCATCGAACTCCTCGCCGCGCAGGCCCGGGCCGATGTCGTCATCCTCATCCGCTTCTTCGGCGACGCGACCGGCGGCAACCCCGCACGGGCGCAACTCGAAGTGCTCGACGCCCGCGGCCGCGAACGCTTCAGTTTCCCCTTCCAATGGAACATCGCCAGCATCGACACCCCCGCCGTGCGCGAGGTGGCCCGGCTGCTGGCCATCGCCTTCACCAACGACTACGCCCGCCGCGTCGGCCCGCCGTCGCGCTGGACCCTGCGTGTGTCCGGCCTCGTGGATGCCGAGGCCACGCTCGCCCTGCGCGAGCAACTCGAAGCCACGCGCGGCCTGACCAAGGTCTCCCTCCGACGCGGCGCAACCGGCCCCACCGAATCCTTCCGTGAGTTCGAGGCCACCTCCGCGCTCGACGCGCTCGAACTCGAAACCGTTGTCGCACGCGCCCTGCGCCCGGCGGGCTACACGGCCAGCATGGTGAGCATCGAAGGGGGCACCATCAACCTGAAGGCCTCGCCGCTGAAACCGGGCGAGCTCGCGGTACCGCCCGTGGCACCGGTGGTACCAGTGGTACCACCCCCGCCTCAGCCCTGAGCCGCGCCCGCGTGCCCGGCACATCGGTATCATTCCGGGATGGACTACTCCAAGATCATCACCATCGACCCCGCGAAGCGCGGCGGCAAGCCGTGCATCCGCGGCCTGCGCATCACGGTGTATGACGTGCTGGAGTACCTCGCCTCGGGGATGACACGCGAGCAGATTCTGGCGGATTTTCCCGACCTCACCGCCGAAGACCTGCTCGCCTGCCTGGCCTTCGCGGCGGATCGTGAGCGTCGCATCACGGGTATCCCGGCGTGAAGTTGCTGTTCGATGAGAATCTCTCGCCCTCACTCGTGCAACAACTGGAGGACGAGTTTCCAGGGTCCATGCACGTGCGCGATGCCGGCCTCGAGTCGGCTCCCGACACATCCGTCTGGACATTCGCTCGGGACCGCCAGTTCATGATCGTCTCCAAAGACGAGGATTTTCATCAGCGCAGTTTCGTCTTCGGAGCGCCGCCCAAGGTGGTGTGGGTTCGCCTGGGCAACTGTTCCACGCAAGAGATCGTGGCAGCGATTCGGGCGGCAGCGCAGGCTCTGCGGTCGTTCGACGATGACCCCGCGTCCGCGTTCCTGATCCTGCATCGCCCCGTCCGATGAGGCGCGTTGTGGAGCAGCCCACCCATCGCCGCACGCCTCACCCCACCTGGCCGCGTCCCATCCATTCCATCTCCAGCGGCTCCAGGTCGGCCGCCAGCCGCGTGCGCTCGCCGCCCAGTTCGTTGCACCTGGCCGGGTTGCGCCACACCTGCGGGTCGCCCATCTGCTCATCAATCTGCTTGATCCGCGTCTGCGTCTTCTCGATCCGCTTCTCCAGTTCCTCCACGCTCAACCGTGCCAACGGGTTCTTCCGGCCCGCCTCCGGCCCGCGGCTGGTGCTCGCCTGCACCGCCTTGGCCTTGCGCTCCTCGGCCTCGCGCCGCGTGCTCTCCGCCGCGTCGCGCCGGTCGCGCTCAACCGTTGCCGCCCGCATCCCCGCCTGCTTCTTGGCCACCTCGCGCTCGTGCCACTCGGTGTAACTGCCGGTGAACGTCGAGACCCGCCCGTTGCCGTCAAACACGAGCAGGTGGTCGCACGTCGCGTCGATCAACGCGCGATCGTGCGAGATCAGCAGCAGCGTCCCCTCGTACCCGTCAATCCCCGCCTCCTCGTCCGGCCTGGCCAGCGCATCCTCCAGCCGCTCCGCGCTGGGAATATCCAGGTGGTTCGTCGGCTCGTCCAGCACCAGCACGTTCTTGGCCGACGCCAGCAGCGCCGCCATCACCGCGCGGCTGCGCTCACCGCCCGAAAGCACGCCCAGTTCCTTCTCCTGCTCCGCCCCGCTGAACAGGAACGCGCCCGCCAGGTTCCGCGCCTGCTGCTCGCTCATCAACTGCCCGCCCGTCTCCTTCAGAATCACGTCCTGCAAGTAGCGGAACACCTGCTTGTCCATGGGCAGGTGCTCGTGCGTCTGCTGGTAGTGGCCCACCACCACGTTCGAGCCGGGCTTCACGGTGCCCGCGTCCGGTTCCTGCTCGCGCAGCAGCACCCGCACCAGCGTGCTCTTGCCCGCCCCGTTGGGGCCGATGATGCCCCATCGCTCCCCGCGCGAGATCACCACGTCGATGTTGTCAAACAGCACCTTGATGGTGCCGTCCTCAGCCGGATAACTCTTGCTGATGCCGCGTGCCACCACCACCACGTCGCCGCTGCGCGGGGCCTTGGGCAGTTCGAGCTTGAACGTCTCGACCTCCATCGGCCGTTCCAGCGTGCTCTCGTCCTTCGCCCGATCGAGTTTGCTCAACCGCCCCTGCGCCTGCTTGGCCCGCTGCCCGGCCCGATACCGCCGGATGTACGCCTCCTCCTTGCGAAACCGATCCTGCTCGTTCTCGAAGGCCCGCAACTGCGAGAGCCGCCGCTGGGCCCGGATCTCACGGAAAGCCTCGTAGTTGCCGGGGTAGTCGATCAGCCGCCCCTGCTCCACCTCCACGATCCGCTCCACCACGTTGTCCAGCAGATACCGATCGTGGCTGATGAGCACCACCGCGCCGCGGTACTCATCCTTCAGAAACGCCTCCAGCCACAGACGCCCGTCAAGGTCAAGGTGGTTGGTCGGTTCATCCAGCAGCAGCACATCGGGCTGTTCGAGCAGGAGTTTGGCCAGGGCCACGCGCCCCTTCTGCCCGCCCGACAAGCCCGAAACCTTGATCCCGAACTGTGCATCGGTAAACCCAAGGCCGTGCAGCACCGCGTCAATCTTGTGGTCCACCACGTACCCGCCCGCGGCCTCCATCTCGCGCTCCAGCGTCGCCTGCCGCTGGAGCATCTTGTCCAGCGCATCCGCCCCGCCCGGGCCGTGGTCCACCGTCGCCATCTTCTCAAAGAGCCTGTCCAGTTCGCGGTGCAACCCGTGCAGGCGCTCAAAGGCCGACTCCGCCTCCCCACGCAGCGTCTCGTCCTGGTCAAGGTTCGGGTCCTGATGCAAGTACCCCGCGCGGCAGCCGCGCGCGAGCGCCACCGTGCCCCCCTCGGCCTGCACCAGCCCCGCCATGATCTTCATCAGCGTGCTCTTGCCGGTGCCGTTGCGACCGACCATGCCCACCCGCTGGCCCGGCTCGATGGAGAACGAGATGCCCTCCAACAGAATGCGTTGGCCGAACGTGTGGCGGATGTTGGTGGCGGTGAGGACGGGCATGGCGGGAGGGATGATAGAAGGGCGGGTCATCGCCTTCGCCCAAACAGCGGGTTTCTGGCCCGATGTTCACGCTTCACGCCCTTCTCAGCGTGGCGTGCAGGCCGAGTTTGCCCGTGCCGCTCGCCCCCGCCCCCCCACCGCCCGGCCTCACGCCACCGTGCCGCGCCGACTCGGTTGTGCCGTCGATGCGAGGAATGTGGTAGAACGGAATCCGCGTCGGGGCCGCCTCCTTCGCCCCGTGCATCGAGGCCAGATACAGCGTGTTCCGCCCGAAGCGGATGTTCAACCGATCCATCGTCTCCACCAGCCGCCGGGCCCGATCGATGTCGCTGAACAACGGCAGCGTCAGGCCCGCCGCGGGCTCCACACGCCCCAGCACCACGCCCGCCATGATGGGCGTGCCGCGCGGGCGGCTCGGCCACACCCCCGCGAACGCCCGGACCAGCGCCAGCGTGTCGGGCAGCGCCAACTCAAGGTCAATATCCCGCCCCCACCCGTGCCCCTCGATGTAGCGCAGGAACACCGACAGCGACCCGGCCGCGTAGTGGTCGGCCCGTGCCCGTGCCGCGGCCTTGTGAATAAGCCGCACAATCACGCCGCGCGAGCCCTCATCGGTGCGCATGGGCGGCGGCAGAATGTGCTGGTGCCCGATGGACTTGGTGCGGGTGCTGAGTTCGGGCACCTCGTGCCCGTGCAGTTGATACCACCACTCCCGCCCCAACCGGCTGGACCACACCTCCCCCATCTGCCGCTCGTTGAGCGCCCACAACTGCGCCACCGTCGTTACGCCCCTGGCCGCCAGCCGCGCCGTCATCGCCGGGCCGATGCCGCAAAAATCCGACACCTTCAGCGGCAGGAGTTTGGCGGGCAGGTCCTCATCGTTCAGCACCACCAGCCCGTTGGGCTTCTCCATGTCGCTGGCGAGTTTCGCCAGGAGCCGGTTGGGCCCGATGCCCACCGACACGCCCAGATACGGACTCACCAGGTTGTGTACCGCCGCCTTGATCCGCCGCGCCAGCGCCACCGCCACCTCCGGCCGCCGCTCCTCCAGCACCAGCCGGCACGCAAACTCGTCGATCGAGTACACCCGGTCCACGATCGTGCAGGTGTCCACCGCCGCCAGCACGCGATGATGGATGCGGATGTACTCCTCCGGCCGCGCCAGCACCACCCGCAGCCCCGGGCACATCTGCTTCGCCTCGCGCAGGCCCGTCCCCGTCTTCACCCCCACCCGCTTGGCCTCGTAGCTCGCGGCAATACAGCACGACCGATCCGCCAGCACGGGCACCACCGCCACCGGCTTCCCGCGCAGTTCCGGGCGCAGGCTCTGCTCGGCGGAGGCGAAGAACGCATCCAGATCGACGAAGAGGGTGCGGAGTGGCATAGAACAATACCCGAACTGTCAACCGTACAAAGTACGATCACATCCGGGATTGTCAACCCTCAAATCCGCTTTTTTCCTGCCGCCCTCAGCCCCGCTCGGCCTCCCCCAACCCGATATCCAGCACCTCCAGCATGAACGCCATGTCCGCCTCGCTCAGGCACATGGGCGGCTTGATCCGCAGCACGTTCCCGAAGAACCCGCCCTTGCCGATGATCAGGCCCAGGTCCTTGCACCGCTCGAAGATCGCCGCGCAGTGCACGGTGGCGACCGCGCCAAGGCCGTACACGCAGGACGCACAGGCACGCGGCGCGGAGAGAAGCCGCACACCAAACCGATGCCGGATAAACTCCCCGCGTACCCCGAAGGCAGCACCCACAATGGGCGAAGTCGCTGCGGGGCCTCGCACGCTGCCAGCCCGTCGTTCGCGTCCGCAAGCCAGTTGCAAGATCAACGTGCGTTATGCATCCACCCAGGATATCGACATGATCACCCGCCTCTATGCGAACAACTTCCGCTGTCTGGTCGCATTCGCGACGGAGTTTGACTCCTTCGGCGTGCTTTGCGGCCCGAACGGAGCGGGCAAGAGTTCAGTCTTCGATGCTGTGCGGCTGATACGCAACCTCGGCACCGGCGACGGGGTGCTTGGTGCCCGAGGCGAGCCGGACGTGGAGAATCTCGAGTTCACCGACTGGCTGGACAGCGACATACAGGAGTTTGAACTGGGATTGAACGTGGATGGGCATGCGTTTGACTACGTCCTTCACATCGAGCAGAAGAGGGATCACGAGAAGCCTCGGGTCATCAAGGAGCACGCCCACTGCGACGGCAAGCTGCTCTTCCAGCGCGACCTTGAAGGTGTCACCTTTGAGAAGGCCGACGGTACGCAGGCCGCATTCCCCCTCGATTGGCGGCAGGCGGCGCTGGCCGCCATCCAGCCGCGAGGAGTCAACATCAGCAGG
>CAZNEU010000377.1:0-4485 GCA_964571915.1 uncultured Phycisphaeraceae bacterium | reverse complement strand
TGATGGATGATGAGATCCGGCTGGTGACGCTGCTGGGGAGCGCGGGCACGGGCAAGACGCTGCTGGCGGTGGCCGCGGGGATGGCGAAGGTGTTCAACGAGGAGCGGTACGACAAGTTGCTGGTGGCGCGGCCGATCATGCCGATGGGGCGCGACATCGGGTACCTGCCCGGCAGCAAGGACGACAAGATGGGCGCGTGGATGCAGCCGATCTTCGACAACCTGAGTTACCTGCTGAGCACGCGCGGCGCCAGCACCGAGAAGGGCGGCGGGGGGGGCAGCGGCCAGCACGCCGAGAGCCACAGCACCGAGCACAAGATGCGCAAACTCATCGACGGCGGGCAGGTGGTGCTGGAGCCTTTGACCTACATCCGCGGGCGGAGCATTCCGCACCAGTTCATGATCGTGGATGAGGCCCAGAACCTGACGCCGCACGAGGTGAAGACGATCGTGAGCCGGGTGGGCGAAGGCACCAAGGTGGTGCTGACGGGCGATATTCAGCAGATCGACCACCCGTACCTGGACGGGTCGAGCAACGGCCTGAGTTACGCGGTGGAGCGGATGAAGGGGCAGCGGATCGCCGCGCACGTAACGCTGGGCAAGAGCGAACGGAGCGAACTGGCGAGCATCGCGGCGGCGTTCCTGTAGGGGAACGGATGCGGACGGGATGTCCGTCCCACCAGCATGTCCGCGCCACCCGTTAGGTCAGCGACGCGTACACCACAAACCGGTGCCCCTGCGGCATCAGCCCCCGCTCGCGGCACAGGCGGTCGCGCAGGGCCGCGAGTTCGGGCAGGTCCAGTTGCGTGATCTGGCGCGTGTCGGTGCGGATGAGCAGGCCGCTGGAGCGCTGGCCGTAGGCGAGTTGGTAGTGGGCGTGCTCGGCATCAAAGAGCACCTGCTGCACGATGCCCGCATCCACCAGCAACTTCATGGTGCGGTACACGGTCGCTTTGCTCACGGGCGGGCCGGGCGGCTGGGACGGATGGTGCGGGCGGCCGGGGGGGGGGGGCGGCGCGGCGAGGCGCAGCCGCGCGATGAGTTGCTCCACCTGAAACGGCTCGTCGGTGGAGACCACGGCATCGAGGATGCGTGCCCGCTCGGGCGTGTACTTCAGGCGCACGCTCTTGAGTTTGCGCCGGAAGACGGCGCACAGCGGCTCCATGATCGTGAGCGTGTCGCTCTGGGGCGGCACCCACGGCTTGGTCGGGGTCGGGCGCGGCGCGGGCTGGGGGGTGGAGGTCGGTGGCATGACGGGGAGTGTACCGCTGGCAGGCTCTACACTGGCCGCGCGTGCTTGACCCCTTTGCGCTCAGGTTGTCCAAGCGGGTGCGGCTTCTGGTGATTCTGGGGCTGGTCTTGGCGTGCGCGTGCGGGCTGGCCACGCTGGGCCTGGGCGAGGGCGTGCCCGCCGGGCTGGGCGTGCTGGCGCTGTTGCACACGCTGCTCACGGCGGGGGGCGTGGCCCTGTGCTTTGCGGGCGCGGGCCTGGGCTTGGGGGCCGTGCTGATGCGCTGGGCGCTGGGCGCCGGGCCGCAGCGCTGGTGGCTGGCACTGGCGGCGGGTCCGGCGTGCCTGCTGTGGATCAGCCACACGCTGGGTGTGGTGGGCCTGCTGGGGGGAGAACCGGGGCGTGTGGTGGCGCTGGGCGTGTGCGCGGCGGGGCTGACACTGCTGATGCTGGAAGTGCTCGCGGCGGTGCGGGCGCGCCCGAACCTGGCGATGCCGCCGCTGGCGGGGCTGCTCTGGTGCGGCGCGGCGGGGCTGCTGCTGGTTGCCGCGGCCAGCCCGCCGGGGTGGCTGTGGGCCAGCGAAGGGCGCGGGTACGACGTGCTGAGTTATCACCTGCAACTGCCGCAGGAGTGGCTGCGGCTGGGGCGGATTGTGCCGCTGGAGCACAATGTCTACTCATATCTGCCGGGCGGGATGGAGGCGGCGTTCTTGCACATCGCGGTCATGTTGGGGCCGTGGAACAGCGCCCTGGCGGAGCGCGGCGTGGCGCAGGGGCTGGTGGCTGGTGATGGCACGGGGGCGATCGCGTGCCAGATGCTGCACGCGGGGCTGGCGCTGGTGAGCGCGCTGCTGGTGGGGCGCATCGTGTGGACGGTTGCGGCGAGGAGCGGGCCGGCGGGAGCGCGCGTGGCGGCGGAAGCGGGTGCGGTGGCGGGCGCGGCGATGCTGGCGGTGCCGTGGATGGTGGTGGCCGGTTCGATGGCGTACAACGAAGCCGCGGTGAGTGCGTTGATTGCCGGGGCGGTGCTGGCGGCGTTGCAGGTGGATGCGAGCGCGTGGCGAAGGGGGCTGGTGTGCGGGATGCTCGTGGGCATGGCCACGGCGTGCAAGCCCACGGCGTTGTTCTTCGCCGCTCCACTGGTGGGCGCGGTGCTCGTGATGGAGTTGCCGTTTCGCCCGTGGGCACGGGCGTGGGCGGTTGCCGCGGCGGCGTGCGTGGTTGCGGGGGTGGCGGCGACCGGGCCCTACGTGGTGCGGAACTGGGCCTATGGCGGGAATCCGGTCTTCCCCGCGGCGGTGAACGTGTTCGGGAAAGCGCACTGGAGCGATGAGCAGGCGGAGCGGTTTGCACGCAGCCATCGCGAGGGCGGCACGCTGGCCGCGCGCGTGGGGCTGCTGTTTGCGAGCGCGGGTGATGGGCTGGGCGGCCAGGCGCGGGGCGTGTTTCATGAGCAGTGGGGCGGTGTGCGTGTGGCGAATGGAATGGCCAGCGCGAACGTGCCCGCGGCGTTTTTTCCGGCGGCCACGCTCTGCGGGCTGATGGGGCTGACGTGGAAGGGCTCACGCCGGGTGGTCGTGGCGATGCTTGTGGGGATTGGTGCCGGTGTCGCGTGGTGGTTGACAGGTTCGCACTGCCAGTCGCGGTTTTTGCTGCCGCTGGCTGTGCCGCTGAGCGTGTGCGTGGGGCTGGGCGCAGCACGCCTGATGGTGCCGGATGTGCGCGTGCCCTGGGAACTGCTGCGGCGGTTGGGCGTGCTGGCCGTGCATGTGCTGCCGCTGTGGCTCACGGCCAGCGGCGTGCTGATCTTCCTGCGTGAGGGAGGCGGACGCCCCAACGCGATGCTGGCGGATGGGACGGGCTTGCGGACGGGCGCGAGCGCCGCGGCCATGTTGCGCAAGGCGGGCACGGAGGATGAGGTCCGGGCGATTGTGGAGCAACTGGGCGTGGAGGCGTATGTGAACGTGTGCCTGCCTGTGGCTTCGGGCGTGCTTTTGGTTGGCGATGCCACGCCGTTGTATTACACGAGGCCGGTGAGGTACGCGACGACGTGGGACGAGTCGCCCTTGGCCCGGGCGATGCGCGCGGCGCCCGACGATGACGCGGCCTGGGAACGAGCGATGGAGCGTGCGGGCATCGAGCACATCGTGGTGAGTTTCTCGGAGTTGTCGCGGCTGGGGGCCTCGGGGTATCTGGACCCCGTGCTGACGCCGGAGCGCGTGGGGCGGTTGTTGGAGCGGCGCTGCGTGCCGGTGCGTAAGTGGGAGGAGAGCGGGCACGCGCTGTTCCGGCTGAGGAGCGTGCCGGAGCGGGAGATGCTGCCGCGTGGGGGCCGTGTGGATGTGCGTGGCGGGGGTGCGGCGTGAGCCCCGGCGATGGTGGAAGCACGCAACCGGGGACAGACCCGCGCGGGTGGTCGTGGGGTCGTGTCGCGGTGCAGATCGTGGGCTTTGCCATTGGAATCGGGCTGCTGTGGTGGGCCGTGCGCAGCGCGTTTGCGAGCGCGGACCAGCGGGCCCAACTGGAGAAGATGCTGCACCTGCCGTGGTGGCAGGTGGGCGTGCTGGTGGGCTTGTCGGCGCTCACGGTGGTGCTGGACGGGCTGGTGTTTCGGGCCGTGCTCTGGCCGGTGCATCACCTGCGGCGGCGTGATGTGGCCGCCGTGAGCGGCGTGTGCTCGGCCCTCAGTTATCTCCCTTTCAAGATGAGCCTGCTCTTTCGCGTGTTCTATCACCATCGGCGCGACGGATTGAGCGTGCTGGTGATCGGCTCGTGGGTGCTGGCCGCGGCAGCGGTGCTGCTGGCGGGCGTGGTGCCGGTGGTGCTCGCGGGCCTGCTGGTGCCGCCGGGTGCGGCGTGGTGGGCGGCGGCGATCGGTGGCGTGCTGGCGCTGGCGGCGGGCGCGCACGTGCTGGCGCGCGTGCTGGCGGGGGAGCGTGCGCACGCGCTGGCGACGCGCGCGGCCGCGGGGTCGCGGGTGCGGTGGGTCCAGCGGTTTCTGGCGAGCGCGGCGTTTGCGCGGCTGTGGGCGGGCGTGCACATGCTGGCGGACGGGCGGGCGTTTGCGCTCGCGATGGGGTTGCGTGTGGCGATTCTGGCGGCCCAGGGGGCGCGGTTCTGGCTGGCGGCACACTGGCTGGGCGTGGGGTTGCCGGTCGAGCACGCGCTCCTGGCGGGGAGCGCGTACAACCTGCTGCAGGCGATCGCGCCCACGGGCGTGGGGGGCCTGCGCGAGTGGGGCACCAGCGGGGCGCT
>CAZNEU010000376.1:0-2023 GCA_964571915.1 uncultured Phycisphaeraceae bacterium | reverse complement strand
CACCTGGTGGCTGATGATGAAGAGCAGTTCGTCATGGTGCGGGGGCCGCGACACCGGCACCTGGAGCGCGATCAACTCCGGCACCTTCAGGTATCCGCCGTAGGTGAGTTTCGTCGCCTTGCTTTCGGGCATCCCGGGGATGTGGGCCATGGCCCCATGCTACACATTCCTCGGCCCCGCGGGGCACATGCCCCACGCGCCTCGCGCCCGCGTGCCTTCACCCCTACCATGCGCCCATGTCTCCCACTGCCAACGGTGTGCGCCGGTTTATCCGCGACTTTGACGCCGCGGAATACATCTCCGGCCTCTTCTGCATCTCCAACGCGCAGCTCGGCCGCACCAAAAACGACAAGCCCTTCCTCAAGTGCCTCATCCGCGACAAAACCGGCGAGATGCCCGGCCGCATGTGGTCCATCGAGCCCGAGCAGTTCCGCCGCATCCCCACCGAGGGCTTCGTCTACGTCGAGGGCGAAACCCAGCCCTACCAGGGCGAACTCCAACTCATCATCCGCAACATCGAGCCCGCCGACCCCTCGCCCGACCAGATGGGCGAACTCCTCCCCACCACCCAGCACAACATCGATGAGATGTTCACCGAACTCACCGGCCTGCTCGGCACCCTCGAACACCCCGGCATGAAGGCCCTCGCCAAGGTCTACCTCGACGATGCCGCGCTCATGGACGCCTTCCGCCGCTGCCCCGCGGCCAAGTCCATGCACCACGCCTACCTCGGCGGCCTGCTCGAACACACCCTCATGCTCCTGCGCCTGGCCAACGCGGTCTGCCCGCTCTACCCGCGCATCAACCGCGACATCGTCCTCATCGGCCTCTTCCTCCACGACCTTGGCAAGACCCGCGAACTCGTCTACGACCGCGCCTTCACCTACACCGACCGCGGCGAACTCATCGGCCACATCGTCGAGGGGGCCATCATGCTCCACGACCGCGCCCAACTCGTCATCCGCTCCACCGGCCAGCGCCTCCCCAAGCACGCCGTGCTCGTCCTCCAGCACATCATCCTCAGCCACCACGGCGAGGCGGAGTTCGGCGCCGCCAAGCCCCCCATGACCCCCGAGGCCATCCTCGTCTCCCTGCTCGACAACCTCGACGCCAAAACCACCTACGCCCTCGTCGCCGCACGCCCGGAGCGCACCAACCCCGTGGCCCTCAACGGCAACTTCACCGAAAAACAGTGGGCGCTCGACACGAAACTCTTCCGCCCCGACCCCCTCGCTGATTGACAGCGGCGCGGCTGACCGCGCCTTGGGTACCCCCACTCTCCGAATTGGGCTTCGGGTGGTCCGGCGGTCCCCGCCGGTCTGCCTCCTCGCGGCTCTCCGCTTCCGCCCGGTGCCCAGTGCCTTCCACCTTCCGCTACCATCCGCCCACATGGCCACCGTGCGGCTCAACGGCGTGAACAAGAGTTATCCCAACGGCGTCGTCGCCGTCAAAGACTTCAACCTGCAAACCGCCGACGGCGAGTTTGTCGTCTTCGTCGGCCCTTCCGGCTGCGGCACATCCCCCACCCTGCGCCTGCTCGCGGGCCTGGAGGAGATCACCGCCGGTGAAATCTCCATCGGCGAGCGCATCGTCAACGCCGTTCACCCCAAAGACCGCGACATCGCCATGGTCTTCCAGAACTACGCCCTCTACCCCCACATGACCGTCTACAAAAACATGGCCTTCGCCCTCTCCCTGCGCGGCATCCCCAAGCCCGAAATCCAGCGCCGCGTCAACCACGCCGCCACCATGCTCGGCCTCGAAGGCCTCCTCGACCGCAGGCCCAAGGCCCTCTCCGGCGGCCAGCGGCAGCGCGTCGCCGTCGGCCGCGCCATCGTGCGCGAGCCCAAGGCCTTCCTCTTCGATGAGCCGCTCTCCAACCTTGACGCCAAACTGCGCATCACCACGCGCACCGACATCAAGGCCCTGCAGCAGCGATTGAGAACCACCACCATCCACGTCACGCACGACCAGGAAGAGGCGATGACGCTCGGCGACCGCATCGTGGTGATGCACGGCGGCC
>CAZNEU010000375.1:0-2729 GCA_964571915.1 uncultured Phycisphaeraceae bacterium | reverse complement strand
CCGGCGAGTTTCAAGGACCGCCTGTTGATGGACTTTGACCCCCACCTGGTGCTGGAGGGGATCGCGATCTGCTGCTACGCGTGCCGGATTCCGGTGGCGTATTTCTACATCCGCGGCGAGTATCACCACCAGACGCGCGTGATGGAGACGGCCATTCGCGAGGCGTATGCCAAGGGCATCTTCGGCGGGAGCGGCTTGTTCAACGGCACGAAAACCAAGAACCGCGACCAGGGCTGGAAGGTGGAGTGCTACCTGCACCGCGGCGCGGGCGCGTACATCTGCGGGGAGGAGACGGGCCTGCTCGAATCCATCGAGGGCAAGCGCGGCTGGCCGCGCAACAAGCCGCCGTTCCCGGCGATCAAGGGGCTGTTCGGCAGGCCCACGATCGTGAACAACGTGGAGACGCTGGCGCACGTGCCCAGCGTGATGGAGAACGGGTGGGAGTGGTTCAGCCGGCAGGGGTGCAACTCGACGTTCCAAGGCGCGCCGCCGAGTTGGGGCACCAAACTCATGGGCGTGAGCGGGCACGTGAACCGGCCGGGGTGCTATGAGTGCGACCTGGGCATTCCGCTGCGGGTGCTGATCGAGAGCAAGGACTACTGCAACGGGATGCGCGGCGGCAAGAAGTACAAGGGCGCCATCGCCGGGGGCATCAGCATGGGCGTGCTGGGCCGCGACCAGATGGACGCGGAGATGGACTTCGATATCGGTCGCAAGTACAACGTGCTGGGGCTGGGGACAGCCTGCCCGACGGTGTTTGACGAGGACACCGACATGGTGGCGGTGGCGCGGAACATTGCGCGGTTCTACAAGCACGAGAGTTGCGGGCAGTGCACGCCGTGCCGCGAGGGGAGCGGGTGGTTGTATCAGTTGCTGGTGAAGATCGAGCGCGGCGAGGCGAAGAGCAAGGACCTGGACCTGGCGCTGGAGATCGCGACGAGCATGGGGATCATGCCGGGGACGACGATCTGCGGGCTGGCGGACGGGAACAACTGGGCGGTGCGGACGATCATGAACAAGTACCCGGAGGAGTTCGAGGCCCGTGTGAAGCGGACGTTTGTGCCGGTGGGGATTTCGGTGGGGGCGGGGGCGAGGTGAGGGCGGCGGCGGGGCCCGCACCTGACCCTCGTGGCCGCCTCCCGCGTTCAGCACCCCGTGAAATACGCCGTGATGTAGTCGCCCAGGTTGTCCGGGAAGGGTTCGTTGCACTGGCCCAGGCCGTCGGGCGTGAACGCGGCCTTGTAGCCCTGGTCGTAGGGCGGATCGTTGTCGGGGCAGGCGATCGCGTAGCCGCCGGGGCCGGGCACCGGCGGGGGCGTGTAGTAATCGGTGATGAAGTCGCCCAGATCGTCGGGGTTGAGCACGCCGTCGCCGTTGTATTCCTGGATGCAGATGATCGAGGTGATGGTGATGACCACGCTGGTGGGGTTGTACGCCACGGTGTACGCGCCGAACGGTTCCACCGTGGTGAACGTGCCCGTGCGAGAGGCGCAGGTGAGGATCGTCCACTGCGTGCCCAGTTCGGGGAAGTAGCCCGGCTGGCGGTTGATGCGGAGCGTGCCGCCCAGCGCGGCCGCGCCGGTTATGGCGAGCCGGTCAAACTCGGTGCCCACGACTGTGCCCGCCACCTCGATGGTGAGCAGGCCGCCCGCCTGCTGCGTGTACGTGCCCTCGATGGTGAGCAGGCCGGGCGACTGGCCGGGGGCAACCTCGCCGCCGGAGTTCACCACGTTGGAATCGACCAGGCCCGAACCGCCCAAGGTACCGCCTTGAAGGAGGTAACTGTTCGAGTCCACCTGAATCTCCCCGTTGGCCAGCACCGTGCCGCCCGTCTGCACCCACGAGTTGCCCGCCGCGGCGTGGTGGATGAGGCGGCCCGCGTTGGCGGTGGCGTTGCCGGAAGTTGTGAACGTGGCGGGGTGGATGGTGATGGGGCCGCCGGAGGCGATGAGCGTGCCCTCGTTGGTGAAACTGCTTGCCGCGTCGATGGAGAGGCCGCTTGAAGATGAGGCGTTGATCGTGCCGAAGGGGCCGTTCACGAGGCTGATGGTGTTGAGGCCCATGCGGCCGGAGCCGCTGATGGTGTTGTTGGCGTTGGTCAGCGTCCGTCCCTGGTTGCCTCCCGTCACGTCGTAGAACTGGTTGTTCACGCTGTTGGTCAGCGTGATCGTGCCCCCGCCCGTCAGCAGCAGGTTCGACGCCAGGTAAACGTCCGTGCCGTTGGCCGTCGCGCGCATATCGATCAGACCCTGATTATTCAGCGTGCCCGAGAAGACCGCGTCCGCATCGTTGAGGAACTCCAGTTCACCCAGGTTCGTCAGGTTGTTGAACGCGATGCCCGCGCCCGCCGCATTCACGCGACAGAAGCCGGTGCCCTCCGAGGCGATCATCCCGGTGAAGGCGCCGCTGTTGAAGAGGATCAATCCCCCGTTGCCTGCCACCGCCGGGGCCGTGAACGTGTACGAGCCCGCCAGGAACGTGAGCGTGCCCGTGCTCTCGGCACGCAGCGTTCCCTCGTTCACGAACGTGCTCCCCGGGTCGATGCTCAGCCCCGCGCTGCTGTTGGCGAGAATGGAGCCCCCCGCCTGGTTCACGAAGTTGATGGTGTTGAGGCCCATGCGGCCGGAGCCGCTGATGGTGTTGTTGGCGTTGGTCAGCGTCCGTCCCTGGTTGCCTCCCGTCACGTCGTAGAACTGGTTGTTCACGCTGTTGGTCAGCGTGATCGTGCC